>CAZHYX010000531.1:0-1503 GCA_964536675.1 uncultured Flavobacteriaceae bacterium | reverse complement strand
TTAGAGACCTTAAATCCTATTTCGTCTAAAATAAAGCTATCTTCTTTTCTAAAGCCTGAATGTTTTGAGGTAACGAAGGTGATATCATGTCCTTCTAATGCCCATTTTTTTGCAATCTGTTGCCATTTAAAAGAGTGAGCCCTGCCTACAGGGGGGTAGTAATAATTAACTATCAACATTTTCATGTGTTAAGTTTCCTATAAAAAATTATATTAATAATAATAAAACTAATTGCATAAGCAAGTATCATTAAAAATAATAAACTGTCAATATAATTCATAACATTATATTTATAGATGAAAAATAAACCTATTCCAACTATAACAGGCAAAACTAAAGATGTGCTAATAGAAAATAACATTAAATTAAAATATTTTTCTTTCAATAAAAAATTTATCGCAGGCAATGACAATAAAGATAAAAAAGTTGTTATGGATAATAATATAAAATAATAAGCTGAACTAGGATATTTACCCATGTCAATAAACGGTATTATAAAATAAATAATTAAAACTATTATGGAGCCTATAAGACTTACTATAAAAACTTGTTTCCAAATGTCATTAAGATTTAATTCTTTTGAGTTAAAAGTAACTATAAAAACCGTACCCATTGAAGCTACAAATAAGGATAAAACAGCCTGATACCTCAATGATGCTCCCAGTGACGATATTTCGTTTAAATCTCCAGTATGTTCAACTAGAATAAAAACTATATAGGGGAAAAGCCCTGAAATAAAAGCATATGCCATTAAAGTTATAGTTTTTTTAGAAAATAAGTAATTATATGAGGCATATGCTTTACCTATCTTTTTTGGCAAAACTTTAAAGGCTACGGCAAATATCAATAAATTAAAGATCCCATATGAGTATAAAATCAATAAAGGAGCCTTACTAGAAAAATATAATAATACTACTCCACTAACAGTCCACAATAAATTTCTACTAATTTCCAATAAAGCATATTCTTTAAACTTGCTATGTTTTTGATAAAAAACCCTTGTTATTTGAAATAAAAAAGAAGTTAAGGCTAAAAAAAATATTAAAATAAAAAACTCGACTCCTCTAAAATAAAGAAACAATAATGATGGTATAAAAACAAATAAAATTATAAATAATAAAATATTAGACCAATAATTACATTCAAATTTTATTGTTTCTACAATATATAACCTCTCAAAAAAGCCTGATGCTAATTGAAAAATAATTGAAAAATACACAAATATACTTATAAATAAAGCAAAAGATTCAACACTAAAGACTCTTATTAAATATAAAGTAAAAAATAAAACCATTGCTTTTGATATTGCACTTAAAGCAAATAAAACAGATATATTTTGCATGTAAGCTTATAACCTACCATCACTTTTTTCTAAAATAGATTTTATGTCATAAACTACTTGAGAGTTGTTATTTAACTTAATTTTTTTAAATTTGTCATGTGCTACTGCCAAAACTATGGCATCAAACTTAAGACGTAACGTATGCAGGGGAGTAGGCTTTA
>CAZHYX010000530.1:0-1512 GCA_964536675.1 uncultured Flavobacteriaceae bacterium | reverse complement strand
TTATAAATTAAAATCAACAGCAATCAAGTGGATTGATTCATCTTTCTTATCCAATAAAATGAAAACACTTTATAAGGAAAAGATGGAAGAAAGATACCTTAGAATATTTTAGAAGAAGCTTGATTGTATACAAAAGTTTTAATGTAGGTCAATTGATGACTGTCTTACCTATCACACACGTTTGAAACGGAATATACAGAGGTATTCTATTAAATATTTTTCTCATCAGTACCCTCCATTTGTTGTGAAAGCATTTTTTGAGGTGATACAATTGGCAATATGATTCCTTGCATATTTGTATTCGATAAACGCTCATAAATAATACCCCTTGCCGTAGAGAAACTTAAACCTAAAAGTGTAGAAATTAATAAACCAGAAAAAACTGGATTCTTATTTTTATCCAACTCATAGTACTCTTTTAGTCCCTTAATTTCAAAATGGAAGTCGATATTGAAATGTGCCTTTGCACCATTACCACCAGGTTTGTCTGTTTCTAAGTCAATCAGTAGCCCAATCTTAATACGCTCTTCTTTTAAATTATGCATAGTTTTATGAGCGACATTAATATTAAAAGAAATTTTACCTTTTTGAGGTAAATCTTTTATAGAGCTCTCTATAAGGTCAATATGAAAGAGGTGTATGTTTTCAGTATTAATTTTTGCTTTTTTCATTACATAGCAATATCGTAGTTAGAATCTTCATAATCACTTATTGCACTTTTAAGCTCTCCTCCTTGAATAGATCCTAGATAAACATATTCAATTTTTTTAGTAGATTCTTTATTTGCATCATTTGATGTTGCAATACTAATTAAATCTACACCTAAAACAGATTCCATCTTTGTGATGCTTTTCATGGTTAAATTATGCGTACCTGAAAGCCATTTTGAAATTTCTGAAGGTCTTTTGCCTAACATTTCAGCAAATTGGCCTTTTTGAATACCACGTTCTTTTAAAATGGAATTTATTTTTTCTGTTAAAGCAAGATTTTTTTCAACGAATCTTGCTATTTCAGGTTTTCCGTTTTCGTTTAACCAAGTATCAATGATGTTCTTTTTGGGGAATTTCATAGTGTTGCGTTTTTTAGAAATAAATTGCTAGATTTTCATCATATTCTATTTGAGTATAATCATCGTTCCAAATGATACCTCTTTCTCTAAAAGCGATATTTATAGCTTTTGTAATTTGATTTGCTAATCTGAAATGTTGTTTGACATTAGGACAGTTTTGTGCTGTTTGTTTCGTTTTTATGTCTCCACTAAATAAGAAAACTACATGCTCATTTGCCCTTAAGCAATATAAGCGTAAATTGTTTGCTGTCTTTTTACCATGTTCTGTATATTGTGGTTTACGATCAATTCCTTTGGGTGGAAGAGCCGATGTATCTGCGGTTTCTCCTTCAAATCTAAAGTGATGTGTTTGTGCGCCATATTTTTCTCCAATAATTTTTAACCAGTTAAGTATATGATCTAGCTTATCTTTATTATTAACGTCATGTTTATTGACAAATTGC
>CAZHYX010000529.1:0-1530 GCA_964536675.1 uncultured Flavobacteriaceae bacterium | reverse complement strand
ATACGGTTTATGAAACATCTGCCAAACGCATTAAGTTATTTAAAAAAAGGGTTAAGAAATGTTACCGACGCAATGGATCAATATAATAATTTAAGTACTGGTTTTGGTGGTAACTCCCAAATGGAGTTAGATTCTATTAATAAGGATAGTATTTATGAAAATGCATTTAATTCTATTGATAGTGTGTATGTAGAAAGTTTTTACGAAGGTTTTTCTGGTGGTAAACCTTTCGATTTACGTAAAGGAAATCCCTCCAAAAAAAGGTTTGACTCTATTCTTAGAAAAGATGTATATGTTAAAATCGTCAAAAGAAAATAATGAAGGGTTTATATTTTTTATTTTTTATTTTCTTATTATTTTCTTGTACCCAACAAAAAATAAAAAGTAACAAGGTGTTTTTTTATGAAAATGGAAAAATAAAAGAAAAACGGATATACAACAGTGAAATTATTGATTCAATTTTTAAAAGTACAAACCTAAACTATCTAAAAAATAAAGAAGAAGATTCTATTATACTTAGATACCTTTCAAATTCTATTAACACATTAAAATTTTTAGAATTATATTTTGAAGATAGTATATATCAAGTAGAGATGTATGATAATGGAAAAGTAAAAGCAGAAGGTTTTTTAAAAAGTGGTTTAAGAGTTGGAAAATGGAAAAAATACTCTAATGATAGTGTCATAAATATATTAGAATTTAAAACAATTAGGAGAAAGTCTTACGTAAATCAAGGTTGGAAAATAAATAAAAATAAGGACACAATAGGGGGGTATTTTTATACTTTTTTAAGCAAAGACACTATTAATCTAAATGAGACTTTAAAAATATTAATATATTTAAACAACTCTTGTCATAATGGTAAAAAATCTAAAATAATAGTATGTATTTCTTCTTCTGATACTCTAGGCTTTAATCGTGATTTTTCTAATAGTGATGAAATTGAACAAGACTGTTCATATGATTTAGAGACCAATAAAGAAAATAAAAAATTTATATATATTGATAACTATAATAAAGCAGCATTTATTTTTAAAGATTTTAATTCCTCTGGTAAAAATCTTGTCAAAGGTATTATATACGAATATTTAGTAAAAGATAAAGACTCATTAGGTATTGAGTCAGCTTTAGAAAATGCATGTAGAATGTATTTTGAAATACCTGTTTTTGTTAAAGATAGTGTGTAGAAAAGTTTATATGTGTGTAGAAGTATGCCTAAAATAATGTAACTTACCATAGCGAAGCTGTATTTAACCAATAAAAGCCTTTTCCCGGAACATAAATGGGATTGGTTTGAAGAAAATGCAAGTGGTCATCCACTATCAGGACCTCAACACAGTAGTACTATAGACTTAGGTAATAGGCGAGGTAAACATAGTGTTATTGGTAATCCTTTTCAAGGTGATAGCTTTGGTGCTTCAGGGTCTAAAGGAGCAAAAATAAAATATTGGAAACATTTATCTAATGGTTTTAGTTATATACTTGATGCTTTTAGAAGATCTTCAAGAGGGATAAAACATGCTGATAAAG
>CAZHYX010000528.1:0-1563 GCA_964536675.1 uncultured Flavobacteriaceae bacterium | reverse complement strand
ATACAAACAAAAATACTTCGCAAAATGGGTGGGTTATTTATTTCCAATTGCCTAAAAAGAGTTTAGCCAGAATAGTAACAATTGAAAATGTGGCAAATTGACGCGCGACAATTTGCCGTCGATACTGGCATGAAATTTGATGTGTAAAAGAGATTTGCCTTTAAAAAGTCCAACATAATTAGGATTTTTTGCAGGGAATTTTAAATTTTTATGTTATTTAACCCAGTCTAATAGGTTAAATGACACATTGTGTTTTTTATTACCTAATATCCGTTTGACGGAATATCAGCCAGCATTAAATTATTTAAATAGAATATAGAAATGCTGGCAAAGAATACCAAAGTATTAACAACGGAGGTTTTTGATTCAACTTTGAGAATTGATTTAGAGGAACCATATTAGGTAACACGCAACAGCCATTAAGTTAAGCCCTCTCCAAAGGGAGAGGGCTGGGTGAGGGGAAAATAAATTGAGGAAAAACAACTTTTAACATCCCCTCATCCCAACCTTCTCCCGCTAGAGAAGGAGCTTTTTCTTACCTTAATCCTAGAAAAATCAGTTGATCACGGATTCTAGCACAAGATCTTGATTCCACAGCACTTCAAAAAAATATCCGCTTAACCTATGGGTGAAGCTAAAATTTTTTTAAAGCACTGTAAAACCAATACCTTGCACTATAATTCCGCGTTCAACTGATTTTTCTAGGTTAAAGAGTATCTTTTACAGTAGTATTGTTATGTTCATATATTATAGCGGTGTATATCTTATGATTCTTAAGGTTGCTGTTTGGCTTTTTGTGCTAACCTACCTATATGACTTGATTGTATAGTAAAATCTAATTTTATAGCTTTATTATGGATTAAGAACTGAAAACACTTGAGTTTTAAATATCAACCGTCATCGCCGAATACCTTCTTTGTATGTTTCTCTACTTTTTGTAGATTATAAAAGTGTGGGGCATCTTTATGAACAGGAATTTAGCGGGCTGGAAAGAACATGATGCCCTTCGGGCAAATAAATAAAGTAACTTGTATACTTTAGGAAAAATAGTTAAAGTCATTTATTAAGAAAACTTTGTTTTTCCGATACATTAAATAATCGTTAAAAATTGGGCAAGATTATTGTTTGTCTTCATCGGTGTAGCAATAGGCGCATAGCAAGCTACGTAACTGTTACTACACCGATGAAGATGGACAAAAGACCAGCAATATTGGATGATTATTTGTTTCCAGATCCCTTAGCTCTTGCATTTATGTAGTACTACTTTTATTAGTTTCTCAATGTATTTTAGCTTTTAAAAAAAACATCATGATTGAGTCATGCTACACAAATATAATATCTATTTAATGAAGAGTAAAATGTAAGTAACTGTTCAGTTCTCCTTTTTGAAAAAGAGGGGTCAGGAGCAATATCATTAAGTTAAGTATTTTTACAGCTAATTCACCTTGGAGACGGGGCTTTAGCCCTGTATTTGGAGGGACTAAAGTCTCTCCTCCGAATGTTTTAATGCTTAGGGAGATGGAAATAAATAATCATCCAATATTGCTGGTCTTTTTGTCCGTC
>CAZHYX010000527.1:0-1569 GCA_964536675.1 uncultured Flavobacteriaceae bacterium | reverse complement strand
TTTTTAAATTTGTTACAGTACTATGTATTGCAAAGTAGTTATTTAACATATTTTTAACAATAATTGTCTTAAAAACAGTATGTTATGAATTTTGAAGTTATAGATCACTTTTTAAAATAAGAATAGAAAGAGTAAAAATATTAAATATATATAGTGAAATTTTATACAATCAATTAAAAAACTAAATTTGCATTATGGGATTAACAAATAATGATGTTTTCAAAAAACTAAGAGTAGCACACAAATTACGTGATGATGATATTGTAAAAATTTGTGCCTTGGTAGATTTCAAAGTTTCTAAAAGTGAATTAGGAGCACTTTTCAGAAAAGAAGATCATCCTAAATATATGGAATGTGGCGATCAGATATTACGAAACTTTTTAAACGGTTTGATTATTCATTTAAGAGGTCCCATGCCAAAAAAAGATAATAATTAACTTATATAATAAAACTAACCAATTATAATATTTTAGTTTCACACTTCTTAATTAAAATCATAGGATAAAAATAATATCATAATTATTGGTAATCTCAATTTAAAGATTTTAATTTTGTAGGCTTATGAAAAGAAAAATATGGCAGAGACAGCAATAGAATTACAAGAAAAGAAAACCGGCAAAGAATTATATAGTTATCAGCTAGGAGCTATCAATCAAATATTTAAAAAATTTGAAACTGCACCAGATGATTATCATTTATTATATCAATTACCTACCGGTGGAGGGAAAACAGTTATTTTTTCTGAAATTGTTCGACAATATTTAAAACATCATAACAAGAAGGTATTGGTAATGACACATCGTGTTGAACTGTGTAATCAAACTTCAGATATGCTTACCGGTTTTGGTGTTATTAACAAAGTAGTAAACAGCACCGCTAATTTAGATGACCAAGAACAATACAGCTGTTTTGTTGCCATGGTAGAAACCTTAAATAACCGATTAAATGATGATAAATTAGATATTTCTGATATCGGATTAGTTATCATAGATGAAGCACACTATAATTCCTTTACCAAACTTTTTAAATTTTTTGAAAAATCGTTTATTTTAGGCGTTACCGCTACTCCGTTGAGTTCTAATAAGAACTTACCTATGAACGATAATTATAATGAGTTGATTACCGGTGAAAGCATCGAAGCACTTATAAAGAATGAGTTTTTAGCACAAGCTGAAGTATTTCAATACGATATGGGTTTAACATCTCTTGAAGTTGGCTCTAATGGTGATTATACGGTTAAATCATCTGAAGACTTATACATAAGTAATTCAATGTTAGACAAGTTATTAAGTTCTTATAAAAAACATTCTAAGGGTAAGAAAACATTGATATTCAATAACGGAATCAATACCTCTATTCAGGTGTATTATACATTTAAGGCGGCAGGACTCCCTATTGAACATCTAGATAATACAGCTACAAAAAAACAACGTAAAGATATTTTAAAATGGTTTAAAGAAACCCCAGATGCTATCTTAACTTCTGTTAGTATTTTTACAACTGGATTTGATGAGCCGACAATAAATACAATTATCTTAAATAGGGCAACAAAATCATTGACACTTTATT
>CAZHYX010000526.1:0-1571 GCA_964536675.1 uncultured Flavobacteriaceae bacterium | reverse complement strand
ATTCATATCTTTATTTTCTCTAAAGATAAACATTAATTATCAATTATTAGTGTTTGCGGATATACAAAAAAATTAGCATCAATTTTTTTAATTTCCAGCAATTTGAGCAGTATATTTGCATCAGCAAAAAAGCAAAATATTAACAAATAGAATTATATAAAAATGGCTACAGCAGTAGGTAAAAAATTTCCAGATTTAAATGTAGATGCTATGAACGATATGGGCGATACATTTAAAGTAAACGTATTAGAAGAAGCAGTAAATAATAAAAAGAAAGTTGTATTGTTTTGGTATCCAAAAGATTTCACTTTTGTTTGTCCAACTGAATTGCATGCGTTTCAAGCAGCAATAGATGAATTTAAAAAAAGGAATACTATCGTAATTGGAGCATCTTGTGATACGCCCGAAGTTCATTTCGCTTGGTTAAGTACTTCAAAAGATAACGGAGGTATTGAAGGTGTAACGTATCCTATTTTAGCGGATAGTAATCGCAATTTATCTAGTATCTTAGGTATTTTAGATATAACAAAAGAAACCTATGATGAAGATACAAATACAGTACAAGTTGAAGGAGACAATGTAACGTATAGAGCAACTTATTTAATTGATGAAGAGGGTATTGTTTTTCATGAAGGAATCAATCATATGCCAGTAGGAAGAAATGTAAATGAATATTTACGTTTGATAGACGCTTATACACATGTACAAGAAAAAGGTGAAGTTTGTCCTGCAAACTGGGAAGAAGGTAAAGGTGCAATGAGTGCAACTAGAGATGGCGTAGCAAATTATTTATCTACTCACTAATTATTATAGCTATGTTTCAAGAATTAGATCAAGATAATTTAGAACAAATTATCGCTAATAATAAAATTGTAGTTGTACAGTACGGAGCTACTTGGTGTGGTAATTGTAGAATTATGAAACCTAAATTTAAAAAGTTGGCTTCTGAAAATGAAGATATACCTTTTATCTATGCTGACGCTGAAAAATTTCCGAATACGCGTAAACTGGCAACAGTTGATAATTTACCAACTTTTGCAACATTTAAAGAGGGTGTTTTTGTAAATCAGGTACAAACTAATAAGTTTGAAATTTTAAAAGAGTTAGTAAATGAAGTTACCAATAATTAAACATATAACAAACTTTATCGAAGAAAACGATCAAGATTATATTATTGAAACCATTGAAACTTTAGAATCTTTAACAGAAGTTTCTTCTTTAAAAGATGAAGAGTTAGATGTATTGGGTGAAGTTATTTCTAATTTATATGGAGCCTTAGAAGTTGATAAAATGATTAAAGAAGGTATACCAAAAAAAGAAGCATTAAATACTTTTATGAAAAGAGTGTTAGGGTCTATTGATACATAGTTTTTTGACAATTTTATTATAAAAAAAACCATCAAGAGTTTATTTTTTTGATGGTTTTATTTTTTTGTTTCGTTTATCTATTTGTGTAAGAATAGTAAGGGATTTTGAAACACTTACTTTTCGGTTTAACACTTAGCCAAATTTACATTTTTTTCTTTAAAAAACTATCACGCAAAATTGTAAATTTTGCGGACTTTGTAAAA
>CAZHYX010000525.1:0-1572 GCA_964536675.1 uncultured Flavobacteriaceae bacterium | reverse complement strand
CGAGAAGATGTGGTTTAATTCCCCGTCTCGCCTATGGCGGACGGAAATAACGATGCTTGCATAGCAAACTCCATTTAACTTGCCTGCCGGTGAGGCACGGTACCTAGATGGCTCTGCCTCGGGGTAGTTTATTTTACAACATCTTTAAGTTATTGACTTCTTGTTGGGTAAGGTGACGCCAATGCCCACGAGATAAATTTTTCTTAGTCAATCCTGAAAAGATAACCCTGTCTAGTTTAATAACAGTATAGCCAAAATGTTCAAATATTTTCCGGACAATTCTATTCCTACCAGAATGAATTTCAATACCTACTTCAGTTTTAGATTGATTTTCTATATAAGAAATAGCATCTACAAAAACCATTTTATCGTCTAACACAAAATTTTCAGATATTTTTTGTAAATCTTTCATCGCTAATTTTTTATCTAAAGAAGCATGATATAATTTTCGAACATTATGTTTTGGGTGTGTCAGTTTTTTAGCCATTTCACCATCATTAGTAAATAGCAATAAGCCAGTAGTATTTCTATCCAATCTACCTACTGGATAAATACGTTCCTTAGTAGCACCGCCCACTAAATCCATTACTGTTTTTCTACCACGTTCATCATCCATGGTAGTGATAAAGTTTTTTGGCTTATTTAATAAGACATATTTTTTTGCTTCGGGGCTGATTAATGAACCATCAAACCGTACTTCATCATCAAGTTTTACTTTATGGCCCATTTCCGTAATTACCTTTCCGTTTACGGTAGCACTACCTGACTTTATATAAGTATCAGCTTCTCTACGAGAACAAATACCTGAGTTTGAAATATACTTATTTAATCTAATTTCAGTAGGCTCTTCTACTCTCTGTTTAGGAGTATCTTTACGAATATCCTTTCGATAAGGATTAGGTTTTGTTTTTGAAAAAGATGACTTTTTCTTATTTTTTGGTTTTGAGTTCTGACTCCGATTATTATCGGGACTAGTTGTACGAGAAGAGGGTTTAGTGTGTCGTCCTCTCGACGAGTTTTTTCTAATTGCCATTTTTTAGAATTTTTGCAAAAGTAATCTTTTTCACTTGAGTAATCATTAATTTTTTAGGTCAATTGTTCGTTGTCGCTCTCTATTAACAACTAATTTAGTGACATCTGGTCGGGAATAATGCCCAACAGGATCAAAATTTTGACGTTCTTCAAATATACGATTGAAGTCAATGGTTTGAATTATTAGACCTTCTTTGTTTAAAACAGGCTCAATTATCCATTCGCCATCAGGACCTGCAATACAAGACCCTCCATTTGCTAATATATCAGGTGCATTTTCTAAAATTTTTTCTAAATGAGGTGTGTCTTTTGGAAAATCTTTACGATTCATTAAGCTTGAAACAGAAATAACATAAGATCGAGATTCTCTAGCAATAAATCGGGTAATATCTTTGGTGTTATTTTTACTTCCAGGCCATACGGCTACGTGTAAATTTTCTCCTTGGCCGTATAAAGCTGCCCGAGGCAAAGGCATCCAATTTTCCCAACAATTGAGTCCGCCAACAGTGAATTGTTTAAGAGAGTGTACTTGTAACCCGT
>CAZHYX010000524.1:0-1580 GCA_964536675.1 uncultured Flavobacteriaceae bacterium | reverse complement strand
TATAACGTTTGAGTTAACTGGCTGCACAGCGGACTGGAAGAACGAAATATGCGTTTTGGCAGTCCACGTTGAATGATTTGTTATGTGTTTTTTAACACTGTACTACATTTTTACCATAGTAATAAACATTGTTAGTTATTACGTATGAGCCTGAAATAATCACACTGGCTGGCAGAAGTATAGGTGTGAGCAAATATCCGCTTATTGAATAGTAGGAGTTAGTAGCTTTTGCTACATCTATTATTTTTAATGTGTTTTGGTCAGGTGACACGCCGCAGCGACCAACATATGACGCATCCGTGACTGGCACTGCTACGCAACTTGAAATGACTGTAACTAATGAAAATATAGCTGAGTATATTAGTAATATTTTTATGTTTTTAATCATTGCGCTCAAGGATTAAATACCCATACATTTTTTTGCCAGTGCTTTTTTCATTAATGTAAACGCTTTGGATGCGCCACCCAATAGATAATAAAGCGGGTAGCACCTCATTGTTTTTATAACCTTGAGGCTTATTAACAGAAAATTTATAACGATCACCTTGCATTAATCTAGAATGTTCGCCTTCTAGTAATATCATTTTTTGCTCGGCAATGATGTTGCTAGAAAATAGTAGGGCTGATAGTAATAGTACTGTTTTAAGTGTGAATGATGATTTCATTTTTATCCTTTATGACACATAACGTCTTGCTCAGCGGCAATTTAAAGTGGCGCGTTTTTGCGCAAGCAAAATAAGTGCCGCTTTAAATTGTCCGCTGGAGCTATTTGTTATGTGATTGTTTTATATGCGAAGAAATTATTTTTTTTGTGATACTCCTATCTTTAGTGCTTTGTTTCTGTTGAAGAAACTCTATAAATTCTTCTGGGGTAAGTTTAAACTTAGTGTCTTTTTTATGGATATCAGCTCCATTATTTAACAAAAATTTAACAAGCTCTTCGTCATTATCTAAAATTGCAGCATGTAGCGGAAGAAGTCCGTCTATTGCGCTTGGCTTATTGATAGAAACACCTTTAGCAAGAAAATATTTAATAATTTTATATCTCTTATTAGGATCAGATATTCCGAATAGAAAATTCAATCCCGCTCTGCTCTCGATATATTTAATATCTTCCTCCGTTAATCGAAAATTGAACAAGTAATACTCACAAACACTTGATGGTATATAACTTGTTTCTTCGTTAGTT
Source organism: uncultured Flavobacteriaceae bacterium (assembly GCA_964536675.1). Classification (GTDB taxonomy): domain Bacteria; phylum Bacteroidota; class Bacteroidia; order Flavobacteriales; family Flavobacteriaceae; genus Aureibaculum. The sequence continues at coordinate 391 of CAZHYX010000524.1, read as the reverse complement.
GCACATATAACTATACCTTCTATGTCATCCGTTGACATTGCATATATTGCAAGACCCATGATCGATAAAGGAATTAACATTAAAAATGATAGGATGGCTTTTTTCATTGTTACCCCCACGCCATAGGTCGTATTCTTGAATTATTGCCTTTTAAGCTGTATGCAACAAATCCAGAGTGATTTATTTCATTAATTGCTATGCCATTCGCATACAATTGTAATACACTTCGAAAATTGGATTCTAATTGTTCTCGCACCCTGTCATATATTTTTATTTGCATTAAATCTTTTGCTGTTGCATGTTTAAACCAGTGTTTTGATGCTTTTCCTGAAAATTTCATAAATACTTTTTTTGCAGCAATACCTGGATTAAATACACAACCAAATAGTGC
>CAZHYX010000523.1:0-1583 GCA_964536675.1 uncultured Flavobacteriaceae bacterium | reverse complement strand
GCAAAAATATTGGAACTAAAAAAAGAAGATTATGCAATTTTGATTGGCTCTCAAGCAGTTTTAGATTTGCATAATTTTAATGAAATTGATAGAAAAAATGAAGAAAGTAGTATGACGGGTAGTCAATCTCAGCAGGATTTAGGGCGTGATCAAGAGGTTGTATGGTCTGGCACATCTAATAATGAGATTTTGAGTAAATGGTTGGATAAAAGCCCAAAACTACAAAAATTAATCGAAGCGCCTATGTTAATTAGCACGATTGATCATCTCATTCCAGCGACAGAAGGCGTGCGAGGCGGTAAACAAATTGCACCAATGTTACGACTTTTTACCTCTGATTTAATTTTAGATGAGCCTGATGATTTTGGTTTGGAGGATTTGCCCGCACTTTGTCGGCTAGTGAATTGGGCTGGATTATTGGGTGGTAAAGTATTGCTATCAACTGCAACAATGCCACCGACACTAGCTTTTGCACTTTTTGAAGCGTATCAGCAAGGATGGAAAAGTTATACAGAAGTTAACGGCGAAAACAAACAAGTTGAGGATATTTGCTGTGCTTGGTTTGATGAATTTTCCACTCAAAATAAAATAATTAAAAGCGATTTTGTGAAGTCGCATAATAATTTTATTAAAACCAGAATTGATTATTTGAACAAAGATACTTTGAGATTACGTAAGGCCTCATTTTTATCTATTGACTGCCAAAAAGACAAAGTGATTGAAACGGTTGCAGATAAGATTTCTGAAAATATAAAAATTCTACATGATGACAATAATCAAACAAAAAATAATAAAACCATTTCAATAGGACTGGTTAGATTTGCAAACATTAACCCTTTAATTGCAGTTGCCAAAGAACTATTCAAAATAGATACGCCAAAGAATACCTGTATTTATTATTGTATTTATCACAGTCGTTATCCGTTAGCAATGCGTTCGCATATCGAAAATAGACTGGATGATATTTTAGATAGAAATGATAAAGATAAAATATGGGAGCAGTTTGAAATTAAACAGACATTGAATAAAAAAGAGAAACACCATATTTTTGTTGTTTTAGCAACATCAGTCGCAGAAGTTGGTAGAGATCACGATTATGACTGGGCAATAGCCGAACCAAGCTCTATGCGTTCTATTATTCAATTGGCAGGTCGCATTCAACGGCATAGAAAAGAGCCACCAAAGTCTAATAATTTATTGATTTTAAGTAAAAATATCAAAGCCTTGGAGGGTGCAGAAATAGCTTATAAAAACCCTGGATTTGAAACAAAAGGAGGCTATGGAAACAAGAAAAGAATACTGATCGATAAAGATATTAGCAAAGTTTTAAATAACGATTGTTTGACTCAAATTAATTCAATACCGCGTATAAAATTTGAAGGAAAATTACACAAAGATAAAAATAGAGAGCAAGATAAATATAGTGATTTTGTAGAATTAGAACATTGGGCGTTGCATCAACGATTATTAGGCGCTGATAACGAAAAAGAAAATGCAAAATATTGGTGGAAAAATGATGTAACTTGGTGTGGTGAATTACAAAAAAATCAGATCTCTGAACCAGGTCTCTCTTGCAGAGAGAC
>CAZHYX010000522.1:0-1584 GCA_964536675.1 uncultured Flavobacteriaceae bacterium | reverse complement strand
ACCGGTTGATAGATTATATTTAAAAGTGCAGTTACACAGAATTATCTATAGTCTCGCTAATATAGCTTGTCACCGCATCCTCTACTGCAGAATGATTAATAAAGCTCAAATAATTTAGTCGTTCTGTTTTTAAATTTCTAAAAAACTATAATCGTGCTTTTTTCAAAAAACTCTCTAAAATCACTAAACAGGCATGGCGGTTCTTAAAAACAATTTTTTAAAAAAAAGTGCTCCATGGCTCTTTGAGCGCAAGCTTAAACCTATTTTAATGGCATATCTATGACTATATGTCGGACACTGTTAATCATGAGTAGACCAACAGGGCAAACGGCATAGCCATCTGCCCAAGCCACCGGCTAAGGCGGTGGATATACAAAACTGATTATACAAATGGTACGTCAAACAATTAGAATATAATCACATAATGCAGTTTTAATAACTATAAGGATAAAATAATGTCTATCAATAGTGTACAAATAAAACCTAATTTTTGTTTTAAACAATTCCTTTTCATTATTTTGTTATTCTGTTTCACTTTATCTGGATGCGATAGCGGTGAAAATAAAAAAGACTTCTCTATTCAACAAACGGTTCAAAAGTACACAAAAGATGTCACTCTTAAAGGTAAAATAAGTAACAAAAAAGGTCTGATTAAGAAGGGAGGTATTAGTGCTATTGATAGTAAAGGAAAAATAGTCGCTACGTCAGAACTAGAAAACAAGAGTTATTATTCAATAGTCATTCCAGCAGGTGTTAAACTACCGATTGTATTAACTTTCTCTCCTAAACCTAATAGCTCAGAAAAAGACAAACTGATTACTGCAGTAATTTATACTTCTATAAAAAAATATGACATTAATGACTTAACCACTTTAATTGCTAAAAAAGCCAAGTCTTTAGGCGGTTATACCCACCCTAACATGTCGATTGCTGCTGATCAAACCGTTGGTATTCCGGATGCTAATAAAACATCTACAGGATTTAGAGGCGACCCTACAAAACAATACGGTGGATGGCATTAAAAAAAGCTGCCTGATTTTCAAAACGCTGAGTAGTTAGAGTCTGCTTAGTAAGTCAGTTTCTTTTTTTTTGGAAAAGGATTTAAATTCTTAATATTATCAATTGCTAATACAAGTAATTGCTTTATTGTTACAATAGTCTTTGAAAAGCTTAATTTAGAACAGACAAAAAAGTTCCTTTCCAGGATCAATAGGTTCATCACCATGAATATGCTATTGATCCAGGCAAACGAAGTATCTGCACGTTTGGCTCTAATATAATTCAGTCGATAGCCGTTCTTGCCCTGTCCAAACTTACCTTCAATGGGTATTCGCTGGAGATAGTCCGCTCTTCGCTGTGCTTTCCGTTGCTTCATTTCTTCCTAATTTTCTTCTGTTACTTTCTTTGGACGACCCAGTGCCTTACCCGCAAAGTGAATACCTTTCTGTTTCAGGTAGTCCCGGTTTTCTCCTATACCATACAATGGATCAGCGAATACCTTTTCTGGATAATGTCCTGTTCTCTTATGTTAGTCTTCAACCTGCGATTTTAAATCAAGTCCTTCATGAAAAGCATCCCATCGTA
>CAZHYX010000521.1:0-1586 GCA_964536675.1 uncultured Flavobacteriaceae bacterium | reverse complement strand
GTGAATGTCGATTATGCAGGAGCAATAATCTACCAAAGCACTGTGAAACCAATATCTTGCACTATAAATCCGCGTTCAACTGATTTTTCTAGGTTCAAGTCATTTGATTTTGGCGGGCAAAAAATACGGCCCACCCTACCTGACTAGAAAAAAATGTTAAATATTGTTTTACATGAGCCAGAAATTCCTGCCAATACAGGCAATATAATAAGATTGTGTGCAAATACTGGCGCACAATTACATCTGATTCAGCCTTTAGGTTTTGCTCTGGATGATAAAAAACTCCGCAGAGCGGGTCTGGATTATCACGAATGGGTCAATGTGCATCAATATGCGTCATTAGCTGACTTTGTTGAAAAGCAAAAGCCTAAAAGGATTTTTGCCTTAACTACAAAAGGCACAAAAAATTATGCCGATGTATCTTTTCAGGAAGATGATGTTCTGTTGTTTGGCGCAGAAACAAGGGGTCTTCCAAATAGCTTTTTGGTACAACATGATAAGGATTTAAAGCTCTATTTACCCATGATGCCTGAAAGCCGAAGTTTGAATCTTTCCAATACAGTTTCTATTGTATTGTTTGAAGCCTGGAAGCAGCTTGGATTTAAGCAGAGTAAAGACTAAAATTTTATTGCATATTTTCAATAGTAAACTTTTTTCCTTATACCTTATACTTTTCTTCTGTTGTCTGTATTTCTAGCATTTCTCCAATTTCACTAGAAGAAAGAGGCTTGCTAAAGTAAAAGCCTTGCGCTAAATGACAGCCTTGTTCTTGCAGAAAATCAAGCTGTTTTTTTGTTTCAACACCCTCCGCGATTATTTTTAGCTCTAAACTCCGACCCATAGCGATGATCGCCTTGGCTGTTAATTTAATGTCAGAATTTTCATCAAGACTGCTGATAATTGATTGATCAATTTTTATTAGATTAATCGGAAAACGACGAAGATAACTCAAGGATGAATAGCCAGTTCCAAAATCATCAACTGAGAGCAATATGCCAAGTTCTTTCAATTCAGATAAGGCGTTGGCAATAACTCGGGTATTTTCAAGCAACAGTTTCTCAGGTATTTCCAGATGGATAGAGTGTCTGGGTAATTGATATTGCTCAATTAGACTCTTAATCAATGCGACACTCTCATTGTTTCTATCGAATTGATGTGTCGATATATTAATTGCTATAAATTGTAACTCTTTGAATCCCTGTTTTAACCACGAACCAAGTTGTTCTAATGCAGTTTCAAGAATCCATTTTCCCAATTGTATAATTAAATTGCATTGTTCGGCAATAGCTATAATTTTTTCAGGTTTAAACTGTCCATGTCGAGGATGCTTCCAACGTAACAGACATTCAACGCCAACAACGCTTCCACGATGCAAGTCTATTATAGCTTGGTAATTTAAATAGAGCTGATTATTGAGCAGAGCATGTTGCAAGTCTTTTTCCAGTTCCATATGGTGATTGAGTTGTGGAGTTACCATGTCTGGAGTGAAAAATTTATAGACATTTTTACCGCTATGTTTTGCTATATACATGGCCTGGTCGGCATTTCTTAGCATCGACTCCAGGTTTTCATTGTCATCAGGATAG
>CAZHYX010000520.1:0-1587 GCA_964536675.1 uncultured Flavobacteriaceae bacterium | reverse complement strand
AGTACCGGAGAAACAACTTCAAGCATCACAGTAAGTCCAACAACAACTATAACATATACAGTTACTGCTACTTTAAGTAGTGGTTGTTCAAGCGAAGATACCGTTATTGTAACAGTTAAAGATTCTACTCAACAAGTTGTAGCTAATGCAGGTACAGATGTAGAAATTTGTAAGAATTCAGCAAGTGTTGAGTTAACAGCCAGTGGTGGAGATGCGTATTTATGGAGTACCGGAGAAGTAACTGCTACCATAACGGTTAATCCAACAGAAACTACTATTTATACCGTAACAGTATCTAATAGTAGTAGTATTGATACAGATGAGGTAACAGTTTTTGTTGACCAAGGATGTACTGGAACAGGTAATAGAAACCCATCACCAAAAGAAATGAATTTATTTCCTAACCCTACAGATGGATTATTAAATATTGAATTAAGTGGCTTTAGTAATGCATTAAATATTTCGTTTTTTAGTTTAAATGGTAGTATGATTTATTCTGAGAATATTAGTGATTATTCACCAGATAAGATTTTAAAACGCCAAATAGATGTATCAAGATTTGGTAAAGGAGTTTACTTTGTTCGTTTGACAAATAATAATGACACACGAACTAAAAAAATTCTTGTTATTTAGTTTTAAATTGTTTTATTTTGACGAACGTAATTTTTTTAATACAATTTTAACTTTAAACAAAAACTCATATCAATCGTAATTAAGATTTAGTAGAACGAATTTGTTCTTCTTTTTTATCTTGGTATTTTTTAATTATTTGTCCTTCAATAGGTTTTCTTAATATTTTAAAAGCGAATTTAGAAACTTTAAAAGTTGATTTATTGTTAAAAACAGATATTAATAATTTTCTATATTTATCATTACCTTTATATTTATTTAATGGATATAATTGCCTTTTTTTAAGGTCTTTAATGACTTCATTTATTTCAGTATTATTTAAGTCAGATCTTAAAATTCTTTTAAAAGTATTAAAAAGCATCAACTGTCTTTTAGATTTTAAAATTGAAGTGTCAATACCTTCATCTTCAAACTTGTCAATTAGGTTAGAGAATTCATTAATCATAAAAATAAAATCGTAAATAGCCTTTCTGTAAGCAATAGGTTCAGTGGTCGTCCAAATAGAATTAGGATTAATAATATAACGATAAACATCAAAAGGATAGAATGCAACTTTTTTAGCCTTGGGTATCAATTCAGCATTAAAAATCATATCTTCCATGAGTCTACCTTTAATGAAACTACCGTTATTCTTTTTTAAATATTCACGTCTATAAAAACTTGTACAAACGCTATCATGAATCCATGTATTTTCAATGTATCTTTTACCATCAAATATTTTGATTACAAAAGAATTATCAACAGGTTTAGAATCATACAAGTCTCTGCTTTTTGTTCGAATCCACTTAAACTCTAAAATATCAAGTGAATAATTGGTAACACATTCAATAACTTTATGCAATATATTATTAGCAATATAGTCATCAGAATCCATAAAAAATATATACTCTCCTTTGGCATGTTTTAAGCCACGATTTCTTGCTTCACTTAACCCTGCATTTTTGAATTTATAAATTT
>CAZHYX010000519.1:0-1596 GCA_964536675.1 uncultured Flavobacteriaceae bacterium | reverse complement strand
CGGTGTTGTATATTATTGGGTTGATTTTGACGGATATTTCTTATACTTTGTTTGATCCTCGTGTTAAGTTGGAAAATTAGAAATTATGAATAATTCAAAAAGGATTAAGATGCAAAAAAATTTAACAAACTCTTCTGTAGATAGAGAAAATATTTTAAATAATAAATATGCTATTGATGAAATAGAAAAAAAACTTGGATTAAAAACTACATTTTTTGATGATGATTTTTGGTTGATAAAGAAACAAGTGCAAGACTTTTATGCAATTAGTGATTCTACAATTGAGCGTTATCTTGAAAAACATATTAAAGAATTAAAAGAAAATGGTTATAAAGTTTTACGAGCAACCCCCCTAAAAACCTTTAAAGAAGCCTCTGCTACCCTCATGAGTGAGGGTAGCAAAATTACAGTACTTGGTGTGTTTAATTTTAGAGCTTTTCTAAATTTAGGTATGTTGTTAACAGAGAGTGAAGAAGCAAAAACTTTAAGAAGTAATATTTTAGATATTGTTGTTGACCTTGTTAATCAAAAAGTTGGAGGACATACCAAGTATATTAATCAAAGAGATGAAGATTTTATTGTTAATATTATTAAAGGTGAAAACTATAGACAAGAATTTACAAACGCTTTAGATAATTATGTGGATATGAATCAATGGAAATATGCGATTTATACTAATAAAATTTATAAAGCTATTTTTCATGAAGATGCGAATGAATATAAAAAAATTTTAAAACTTAGTCAAAAAGAACAAATTCGAGACACTATGTATAGTGAAGTGCTAGATTTAATTGCAGGGTTTGAAAATGGTATTGCAAATCAATTAAAAGATGCATTTGAACGCAAAGGAGAGAAGCTTTCTAAAAGTGAGACAGATATTATCTTTATAGAATCAGAAGAGAACCCTTTTCTCTCTCCTTTAATAGAAAAAGCTAGAAATAAAATGGCAAGTAGAGATTTGTGTTTTAGAGATGCTTTTCATCATAAATTAGAATCATATATTTCATCCGTACCCAAAGAGGATTTTGAACGATTTTTAGGAGAAAAAAGTAAGGAACTCAGAGAAAGAATTGAAGACTCAAAAGAAGTTTTTAAAAGATTGAAAGATCGTTGATATGGATTTACTTTATTTTGATTTAGAATATGCCATTGCGACCCATGACAGTATTATAGAAATTAGTGGAGGACGAGAAGGAAAACATGATATTGGATTACTAGATAGTGTTTTAGATTTTATTCAATCAGATATGTATTATCCAAACTTTGAAGATAAATTGACACATCTTGTTTATTCTGTGAATAAAAATCATGCGTTTACAGATGGAAATAAAAGGTCATCGATTGCTTTAGGTGTAGCATTTTTAGAAATTAATGGGGTAGGGTATTTAAGTAAAAGGTTTATTGAAGAGATGGAAAATATTGCTGTATATGTAGCAGATAATAAGATTTCTAAAGAATTATTACATAAAATTATATCATCATTGATTTATGAACTTGAATATAGTGAATCTTTAAAATTAGAAATTTATATTTCAATTGATAATAATGAGGAGGAGATAATATGACATTAACATTTTTATGGACAGACATCATGGT
>CAZHYX010000518.1:0-1602 GCA_964536675.1 uncultured Flavobacteriaceae bacterium | reverse complement strand
TTATAGGGATTATAGGTATATTTATTTTTTATCAAAATTTTTATAGAGTTTTTATGAAAAACTTCATGTGTTAAAAATCTTATGAAAATTCTTGTGAAAAGTTTTAATAGAGGTTTATCTTTATAAATAGGCTTTTAGTAGATTTTTCTTTTTTAAATATTCTATTTTTTAATGCTAAATAAATATTTTTTTATAAGTATTTTATTTGTTAGCTTTTTGTTGAAAATAATAGTGCAATATTTGACAAGAAAAAAAATATATGATAAAGTTTTTTTAGTAATTAATTTTTGATAAATAATATTATGTGATTTGAAAAAAATAACAGCAGTACAAATAATCAGAATGTATTTCAATGAACTAAAGATAAATTTTGACTTCCTATTTTAAAATCAGAATATAAAGATGATTTTAATAAATATCTTGAAAAAGAACAATGAGTATGAGACAAAATAGTTTCAGTAGAAACTTATTATGATTTTGCTAAAAATAAACAATGTCTTTTAACAAATTCTCAATTAGGATGTGAAGCTTTAAAAAGGCAAGTAGCTAGAATTGAATGAAAGCCAAGATTTGAAACCATAGGTCAAAAGTCATTGAAGCAAAAAATATGGAATATTTGGAAAAAATGAAATGACATTAAATTTGTAAAAAGTGTAGATATAAAAACTGCTATACTATTAGAATTAAAACAAGCAGGGTCAAGCTTAACACTTAAAGCAATACAAACTGATTTAAATATAATGTATGGTTTAGCTAAACAAAAAGCATTTGATAAACTAGCAGATAAAGTAGCAGACTTTATAGTTAGAAGATTTCCAGCTGGTAAATTAGGAGATATTGCTATTTGAATTGCAGATAAATTAGTAAGTTTATGAGGAAAAAGAAAAACTAAAGAAAATAATGAAAAGAAAAATAAACTAAAAATTAGATTGACTTTTAATCTTTCACACATTAAATGAGATAAAACTGGTTGAGGTCATTTCCCTTGATATTGTGCTAAATGAGTAAGGTATGAAAATATTGTTATGAAAAATAGAGTTAGAAAAGCAGATATTATTGTGAATGGTAGAAGATATAAGGATAAAGGTATTTTTCCTGATAGTTGGGGAATAACAGAGTTGAAAGAAATTAGGGCAGAAGTTGCTCATAAAAAAGCTAAAAAGGTGTTAGGTTGAGAAAGTAAAATTGAATTTAAATATAATGGTGTACAAATTAGGGTGGTAGTAGGTCATCTTAAAACAGAAAGTTTAAGAAAATGAAAAAAGAGAGAAGTTTATAAAATAAAAACTCTATTTCCTATTGAAGCTAAAAGATTTTAAAAAATAAAGGCAAAATAATGAATACAAAAAATAATGAAATAGTAACATTAAACACTATAGCAGAAGATAGTTTTAAAACATCTTCTAATCTAAAAAATGTTTTAGCTAATCTTCCTCATATTGATTCTAATAAAGAAGCAGTTTTATCTGTAATAGATAAAAATATTCCTTTTAGTTCAAGTGATTATGATGATATTATTCCAAAAGGAAAAAATGTATATTTGACAAATGCTTATGTTCCTGAAGATAGTATAAAAATATCTAAAAAAGATTATAAACAAAT
>CAZHYX010000517.1:0-1605 GCA_964536675.1 uncultured Flavobacteriaceae bacterium | reverse complement strand
TATTAAGAACTTTTCTAGTTTTCTAAACTTTAATAAACTCAAATCTAAATTAGATCAAATACCCGAAAATAAAGATGTTATTGTTGATTTTTCTTTATGTGATTTTGTAGACCATTCAGTTATGGAAAACATGAATGGTTATATGGAGTCTTTTAAAAGAAAAGGCGGAAATTTTGAAGTAGTTGGTTTAGATGAACATGGTACAAATACTTCACATCCATTTGCAATGCGTAGAATTTTACCACTTAAAAAAGTTATTGGGAAAGAAAACCTTACTAAGCGCCAAAAATCAATCTCTATAATTGCCAAAGATTTAAATTGGAATTATGAAACTTATCCCAAAAAAGATTTTATTCAATTAAAAGATTTTGGTTATTTTAAAACACGAAAAATAAATTCTATAACAAATACAATTTCTAAAAACAATTATCACACTTTTGATATTGAATTTTCTGAAGGTGAACTCATAGCAAAACAAGTAATTAAAGCTACTATGTTTTACACAAAGTTAAATAAAGACTTACCTGAATTTACACTAGATAGAGAAGGGATTTTTGAATATATTTATCACTTTACAGGATTTAAAGACATTGACATAGATAACCACAGTGATTTTTCAAAACGTTTTTATTTATCAGGAACAGATGAAAAAAATATTAAAAAGTTATTTACTGATGAGTTGGTACTTTTCTTTGAAAGTAATCCGTATTTTCATGTAGAATCTAACGGTTTGGGCTTATTAATAGTTGGCAAAGAAAGATTAGCAAGTGCTAAAGAAATAAAATCCTTAACTGATTTTGGCTCACGATTAGAAAAAATTATTTTAAAATGCTAGGACTTAAATTTGAAACTGAAACTTCATGGGCAGAAATTGCCGAAAACGATTTGCAACAAATATTGACAGATCATGCTTTTGCGGAGCAAAAAGCTGCTTCAAATGCTGTTTCAATTATTATAAATTATTCTGAAGAAACAGAATTGGTAACAGCTATGAGTGATATTGCCATCGAAGAAATGGAACATTTTAGAATGGTACATCAATTAATGGTAAAACGAAATATGGTGTTAGGTAGAGAACAAAAAAATGACTACGCAAAACACTTACATAGTTTCTTCATTAAAACAAAAGACAGGACAGATGCTTTGATTCAACGATTACTAATTGCAGCATTGATAGAAGCCAGAAGTTGTGAACGTTTCAAGGTGTTTTCTGAGAATTTAAAAGATAAAGAGTTATCTGATTTTTATAAAGACTTGATGATTTCTGAAGCAAATCATTATAAAATATTCTTAGGTTTTGCGCGCCAATATCAAGATAGAAAGATTGTAGATAAAAAATGGCAAGCTTTATTAGAATATGAAGCTGAGTTTATGAAAAATAGAGGTGAAAAAGCTACTGTACATGGGTGATTTAACAGTATTCAGTCTACAGTAAGCAATTGGCAGTCTTCAGTCAATTTTTTGTAAATAAAATGAGATGTATTGAAAATTTAATTTTGTCATTCCTTACTACGCAAGAATGACAATTCAATTTAATATAAATTTGTGCTTAAAATAGTAAGGAGACAAGCTACTTGTAGTGTTAACCTTAGTTAACTTTTTCGC
>CAZHYX010000516.1:0-1621 GCA_964536675.1 uncultured Flavobacteriaceae bacterium | reverse complement strand
TGAGTAAAAATATAAACTTATCAGGACAACCAGTTCTTTGCCAACTTCTTTCTTTTATACCAGCCCATCTGATTGATACCTGTGTAAAAGAACATAGATCCGATTATTATTATAAAACCCTGACCACTTATCGTCAATTGGTCTTTTTGCTATATGGTGTTATTTCCAGGTGTCATTCACTTCGCAACCTATGCAAGGGGCTTCTTTTTCTTGACAATAAGTTGTCTTATCTGGGCATAGACAAAATACCAGCGACAAGCACACTAAGTGATGCGAATATTAATCGTAATAGTGATGTTTTCGGCAGTATATACCACAGCCTCTACCAACACTATAGTTCCTATTTATCAGAGGGCTACATTACCATGTTTATAGGAGGGGAAGCTAACCCAGCTAAAGTGGAAATATTTGATTCCTCCACGGTAAGCTTGTTTGTGGATGTATTTAAAGGAGCAGGCCGCAATCCAATGAACGGAAAAAAGAAAGGTGGTTTGAAAATTCATACCAAAATGCCCCTGTCGGGTTTTGTTCCTGATTTTATTGATTTAAGTGAAGCGGCTTCAAATGATAAAACTTTCCTCGGACAGCTTAATCCTTCCCCAGGTGTCATTTATGTATTTGATAAAGGGTATGTTAACTACAAGGTGTGGGAACAATGGACAAAACAAGGTGTTTTTTATGTAACCAGACTAAATGAAAATGCACAGTATGAAGTTTTAAGCGGACAGCCTAACCATATAAGTGAGTATGCCAATGGAGGCATCATATCAGACCAGATGATACGCCTAAACTCTGGCGAAATCACACTAGATGCTCGTTTAATTAAATATAAAGATCCTGTAACTGGTAAAGTGTTGACATTTATCTCTAATATGTTCGACTATAAAACCACCACCATTATTCAGTTATACAAATACCGATGGGGCATAGAAGTGCTGTTTAAGCAAATTAAACAAAATTTTGAGTTGAGCTATTTTTTCTCGGACAGCAAAGAAGGAATCGAAACACAGATTTGGGTAGCTCTAATTGCCAATTTAATATTTACAGTTATTCACAGGCAGGTAAAGGAGTGTGAAATGTTTATAACCATAGTTAGTATGGCATCGAACAACCTTGGCTCTTATAAGTGTTTAATAACATTGCTAAGCAGAAAGGCTCCAACGGGGGTAGATCGAAATATAAAAATAGTACAACAAGAAATGTTTGAAAAGCAAGGAGGGGGTGTTTTTGAGAATCAAAATAAAGCGCCCTAAAATCGCTTAAATCAAACTGTTTTATGCAATTTTGATTTTACTCGGATGACAGTAATTAAGAATTGAAAATGATATGCTTATTATGGATGTGATAGAAATAGCCCCCCATAATTTTGGCTCTTCTAATAAAAGATTTGATTACGTAGCTGGTTGTTTGATTGCGTTTGCCTGTAGAGAAAGTTTTAAAATTGAGGGAAACTATAAAGGCTTCTTAGCTTTTACCTCAAAAACCAACTTAATTGAATGGTACGAAAAAAAATATGGTGCACTACAAGCTCTAGGTCGAAGAATGTATATAAATGATACAATTGGCTTAAAATTGATAGGAAAGTATTTAGAATAAAATTTAGGAATTATGAACAAGCGAG
>CAZHYX010000515.1:0-1624 GCA_964536675.1 uncultured Flavobacteriaceae bacterium | reverse complement strand
GGGTAATGAGAGAGTTGTTAAACATCTTCCTTTGAGAGAGCCATTTCCTTATTGGTTGATTGTTATTATTGCTGGTTTGGTAATAATTGGTTGGATTATTATACGAAGAGTCACAAAACAGACACGAGGAAATACACAAATGGCAGCAGAATACCCTAATTTCAAGGATTTATAATCCTACAAATATGAAAATTCCTAGATATTATCAAGATTTAAACCAATATATAAAACCAAATAAGGTTTTGGTTATTTTGGGCCCTCGTCAGGTTGGAAAAACCACGCTTTTAAAAGATTACTTAGCAACCATAAATAAAACGATAAAGTGTAAATTTGACGTGGGAGATGATATTAGAATTCAAGAATTGATTAGTTCAATGAATTTTTCCAAGCTTAAAGACTATGTTGAAGGTTATGAATTGATAGCCATTGACGAAGCGCAGAAGATAAAAAATATTGGTCAAGGACTTAAAATAATGGTTGATCAATTTCCGGGGATTAAAATCATTGCCACTGGCTCTTCTTCGTTTGAATTGTCTGGACAGATTGGCGAACCGCTCACCGGCAGAAAAACAACTTTGACGCTTTATCCCATCTCCCAGATTGAATTAAATAATCTTTACAATAATTATGAACTTAAAAGCCGGCTGGAAGAGTGCCTGATTTACGGCAGCTATCCCGAAGTGGCTGCCAGCGATGCGCTTGAAGAAAAAAAGAGAATTCTTAATGAAATTGTCGGCTCTTATTTATTAAAAGATATACTGGAATTAGAAAGAGTTAAGGGGTCAAAAATACTTTTAGATCTCTTGCGTCTTTTGGCATTTCAAATTGGTAATGAAGTTTCTCTTTCTGAATTAGGAAGACAACTGGGTTTGGACTATAAAACAGTAGCCCGTTATTTGGATTTATTTGAAAAATCTTTTGTAATCTACAATCTTCGCGGTTTTAGCAGGAATCTTCGCAAAGAAATCTTTAAAAAAAGCAAATATTATTTTCTAGATAACGGCGTAAGAAACGCCATTATCGCTAATTTCAATCCTTTAGAATTAAGAGATGATATCGGGAAATTGTGGGAAAATTTTATTATTTCAGAAAGAATTAAGAAGCAATCTTATAAAAGCATTTATGCCAATAATTATTTTTGGCGTACATGGGAACAAAAAGAAATAGATTTTATCGAAGAAAGGGATGGAAAACTATATGGTTATGAAATTAAATGGAGAGGAAAAAAGGTTTCTCCTCCTCAAGATTGGCGAGCCGCTTATCCTGGTTCTGCTTTTAAGATAATTTCAGTGGATAATTATTTAGAATTTATTTGTTGATGAGATCACTTCGTAGTCTTCACGAAACTGACACGAAAAGATACACGAAACTAAAACGAAACTTATGTTTAAAAGAATTAGAAAATTTAATAAAAGTTTAGTGTGGTTTACCCTGTTAAATAATTTACTTCGTAAATTAAAATCCAAAGGATTTTATTTAATAGGGTTTAGTGTCTTGTTTAGCGTCTGTTTAGTGATGTTGCCTTTGGCAGCCGAGGCAGCTACTTTATATCTATCTCCTCCAAGTGGGACTTATACCATAGAGACTACTTTTCCTGTCGTGGTTAAAGTTAATACTGGCGGAG
>CAZHYX010000514.1:0-1626 GCA_964536675.1 uncultured Flavobacteriaceae bacterium | reverse complement strand
TAATCTTGGCAATTTATCTGATTTGATACTGAATTTAGACCCTGAAGAAAACTTCTTTGTTCTATCGTTTAGTTATGTTTTGGAATACGATAAATATTCAAGATTAAAGCAAGACTACAAGGAATTTAATACCACATTCCAAAATAAATCAGTTCTGGAATTTCTTTCAAAAACTCACAAGCAATACTTCTCAATCAATAAAAATGTTGTTGAATATAACAATGAAGAAAATGAAATTGAGATAAAAGATGAGCAAATTTCAATGATCATTTCTCTTAAAACAATCAGTGCAAAAAGAAATGTCGCAAATGAAGAAGGAGAGAATGCCAGAAGCAATAAAACCCTTTCTAAACTTTCGTACAAATTCTTTAACTCTTTAAATAAATCAGAATCAACAGATGTCTCTGATTTACAGGTCAAATTGGTTGAAACCGATGACAAGTTAAATGAAACCTATGAGAAAACATTTCAAAAAGTAGTCGATGATATAGAGAAATTCAGTTACAGCAGCAATGAATCACAAATTTCAGTGAAATCAAACCTTGAAGAAATGAACATTCTGAAAGAAAATACATCTGTTGTATACAAACAAGGTAATAAAGAGTTGCCTGAAGATTACAACGGTTTGGGATATATGAACCTGTTTGCCATGGTATTTAATCTTCACTTGATATTTGATTCCTTTAAAAAGATTCATGTAGAACATGAAAAACAAGCAGACATAAATTTACTCTTCATTGAAGAACCGGAGGCACATACCCACCCTCAAATGCAGTATGTGTTCATTAAAAATATTAAAACATTATTATCAGAAGGGAAAAAGGGATTAAGTAGCTTACAAACTGTTATCAGTACACATTCATCTCATATTACATCTCAAAGCATATTTGATGACATTAAATATTTCTTCAAAGAGTCGGCTAACAGTGTTGTTTGTGAAAATTTATTTGATTTGAAAAATCAATATGGTGCCGAAGATTCAGAAAAAAAGAATTTTCAGTTTTTAAAACAATACCTTACGCTTAATAAATCAGAATTATTTTTTGCTGAGAAGATTGTTTTTATTGAGGGAGATACAGAACGGATTCTACTCCCGGCTATGATGAAGAAAATGGATGATGAGAAGAAAGACACTGAAAACTACACACCTTTACTATCCCAAAATATTTCAATTGTGGAGGTTGGAGCTTATTCTCATGTCTTTGATAGATTTTTGAATTTCCTTGGTATAAAAACGTTGATAATCACAGATATAGATTCTGTTAAAACTGTAGAGCAAAAAGATATAGACGGAAAGGTTAAGCAAAATAAAGGCGGTACAAATAAAACCACAAAAAAAGCATCTCCAGTTTCAGAATCAGATGATACAAGCAATGCTTCGATAAAACATTTCTTAAAAGATAAAGACTTTAATGAGTTAAAAAAATTAAGTCACAACTCAAAAATATTGTCAAAAAAAGATTCTGCCTGGGTAAATGATGAAAAAGGATTGATTTGTATTGCCTATCAAATAGAGCAGAACAATTACCATGCTCGGAGTTTTGAAGATGCTTTTATCTCTGTGAATATAAGTTTCATTAACTCCAACAAGGACAGTTTTAAAAGTTTAAAGAATAGAGATAAAAT
>CAZHYX010000513.1:0-1632 GCA_964536675.1 uncultured Flavobacteriaceae bacterium | reverse complement strand
AAACATCCTAACTGATAATTTTCAAATTATTAAACCTGACTTTTCGGGTTCCTATATGTAGTGAGTATATATGTAATCACAACTATCCGAAAGTCGTGATTTGTTAATTGCCTGAGAATCCCATATTTTTGAATTTTCACGACAAAACTTCAAATATGGGACTATTCAAGCGCATCAAAAATACAAATAAACCATTAATTCGTCAAATTTTAGATTTAGTTCCACCTTGGTTGTTACAAAATTGTATTGCAAAACACAATAGTGATAAAGGTTGCAGTAGGTATATGACACGAGACCAATTTGTTGCTCAAAGTTTCGGACAGCTGAATAAATGCTTAACATTAAGTGATATTTCTACTGGAATTGGGGTTAGCGAAGGATATATAGCAAGTTTAGGATTAAACCAAAGTCCAGCACGTTCTACAATGAGCGATGGAAATAAAAAAAGAGATTATAAGGTATTTGAAACCTTGTATTATAGACTTTTATCACATTACTCAAGTGTTTTAAAAAGGCATGCAAAACCAACAATAATTAAAGAAATTAAAGACCATACTATTAAACTAATCGATAGTAGTATAATTAGTCTATGCTTATCGATGTTTGATTGGGCAAAGTTTCGGACAGCAAAAGGAGGCATTAAAATTCATACAAGTTGGGATGATGCTACAATGATACCAGATATTGTAAATATTACACCTGCAAAGGTTCATGACAGATATGGAATACAACTTGTCTTTCCAGCAAAAACCATTATTGTTGAAGACAGAGCTTATTTTGATTTTGATTTAATGCTACAGCGAGTTAATGCAAAGAATGTATTTGTAACACGCATAAAAAAGAACACAAATTACGAGATAATACGAGAATTAGATTTACCTGAACAGGAAGATTTAGACATTAGTCTAGACCAAATCATTAAACTTAATAGTAAACAAGCCATTAAAAAAGGAATTAGTAATGTTGAGTTACGTTTAGTTCATGTTTATAAAGAAGACGAAAATAAATTCATTGAAATTATTACCAATCAATTAGACTGGAAAGCACGAACCGTTGCTGATTTATATAAAAAACGTTGGGATATTGAGTTGTTTTTCAAAGCAATAAAACAAAACTTACAGATTAAAACATTTTTAGGAACATCTGAAAATGCTGTGAAATCTCAAATATACATTGCTTTAATAAACTATTTATTACTTCAATTAATTTTAAGAACAGTTGCAAATAAAAAACACGCTTTTTCTAATTTTGTAGAGAAAATAAGAATGTGTCTAAATTATCATCTTACCATAGAGTACGTATGTAACACCGTAAGTGAAGGTGCCAAAAGAATTAGAGGTAAACCACAACATGAATTAACATTTCAAATAGACTTATTTTCTTGAAAAAATACAAAAATAAACCTGTTTAAAAGGTTTAAGGAAGAGAAATGCCTAAATTTGAAAAACTTTCGGATGGAAGTGATATGTAATCTAAATAATTTTTATTTGATTGTAGTTGTTGGTATTCAATAATCATTTTTGCCATCTCCATATTGGTTTTTCTCCTTAATTTTAATATCATTTAATTTTGAGACTCAATAACAGGAGTTTAATTATATAGATAAACGAATATTTCTAAAGAGATTTATTT
>CAZHYX010000512.1:0-1633 GCA_964536675.1 uncultured Flavobacteriaceae bacterium | reverse complement strand
TGCCAGGTCATGGAGAAGCGGTTGGTTCATCAGAATTGCTTTCAGGTTCAAAAATGCAGGCAATGGTCGAGGAAATAAAGAATCGTTATAAATCCAGAATTATTATATACGATATGCCTCCTGTGCTTGCTGCCGATGACGTTTTAGCAACTTTGGATTATTATGATGCGGTCTTATTTGTAATTGAAGATGGTAATAGTAAGCCAGACGAGGTTAAAAAAGCACTGAATATGTTATCAGGAACAAATCTGTTAGGTACCGTACTGAATAAATGTGAAAATCCACCTGATCATCAAAGTTATTATTGATGCTGAAATTTTAGATGTTTAAAACTAAAGTTTCGGAGTTCATTCTTAGCAATTTCAATAAAATAACTAATTGATTATTAATATAATTAATTGTTATTGGTAACCTAATATTGGATGTTTGACTTATTAATTCTCAAATAAATTCAACAGATTGGAGTATTCGAGAAATTAAGTCAGAAACAATAAAATCAATGAGTTAGTGATGGTTTTAAGCTGGTTTAAGAAAGTCAATACATTCATTTTTAGCTAAAAATAGTAGATAGATGTTCTAATTCAACAGCTTACTTTAAAAAATGAACTCCGAAACTTTAGTTAAAAGTATAGTAGCAACATATGTTATGTGTTACATAAGGGAATCGTTGGAAGGCAAAGTAATCATAAGTAACTTATCATCATTCCAGCATGTTTTTGTAGAAATTCACGACTGACTTAGGTTTCTGCAAAGTATGCAGGAATGACGGTTGTTCAAATAAATGATGTGCTCGCGAAGAGAAAGAGTGTAATTGTTCACCACCCCGTATCAATTTCTCTTTCCATAAAGAGAGAGGGGGTAGATTCAGTGAAATGGGGGGGTAAGCGCTTGCCAATGAGAAGAAACAAGCATAGTAGTTTTTATTCAATATCGAAGCCATGTTTTCAATTTTAATAAAGTAATTTTCTGATATTCATTATGTATACCAGTTATTTTGGATTTACCAAAAAACCGTTCACATTATCACCTGATCCAGAGTTTTTATATTTAAGTCCTAAACATAAAAAAGCATTAACTATTTTGCAATATGGTTTGAAGAGCCAGGCTGGTTTTACGGTAATTACAGGTGCAATCGGTGCAGGTAAAACTACGTTAATTAGACATACCCTAAAAACGATGGATGAAGAGTGTGTAGTGGGTTTAATTACCAATACTCATGCAGCTTTCGGAGATTTATTGACCTGGGTTTTAGCAGCATTTGATATTAAAGAAAAAGGGCAGGATAAGGCTGAGCGTTATCAAATTTTCGTAGATTTTATCCGTAAACAACGTGAGTTACTACATCGAGTGGTATTAATCGTTGATGAAGCACAAAATATGGATTTGCAAACTTTAGAAGAATTGCGCCTTTTGTCAAATATAAATGTAGATCAAGATGTAGTATTACAATTAGTGTTAGTTGGGCAACCAGAATTAGTTGACAAGCTAAAAGCACCGGAATTGATTCAATTTGCGCAACGAATTTCCGTGGAATACCACTTAACACCTCTTAATTACGAGGAAACTAAAAAGTATATTTGCCATCGTTTATTAACAGTAGGTGGTAATAGCTGGCTGTTTGCTTTATCCGCCT
>CAZHYX010000511.1:0-1636 GCA_964536675.1 uncultured Flavobacteriaceae bacterium | reverse complement strand
CCGTAGTGGGTCGGTGAGTTGGGATTATCGCTATCGAAAGTTAAGGGAATATTTGACAGGCTGGATGAATTATTTTTCTCTGAGCATCTACGATCCTGTACTGCAACTTGATTACTGGATACGGCGACGGATACGCGCGTGCTATTTAAAGCAATGGCGTAAACCCAGAACCAAAATCCGCCACCTGATTCGCTTAGGTGTGCCTCTCAAGTTAGCCATCAGTATCGGAGTCAGTTTAAAGAAATACTATCGTCTCGCCAAAACTAAAGCGATGCAAATGGGCTTAACGAAGCAATGGCTTAAAGCCCAAGGATTAGTGTCTTTAAGAGATCAATGGATTAAGTGCCGTTATCCGAACGGCTAGTGAACCGCCCCTTGCGGAGCCGCATGAGGGGTGGTGTGGGGAGGGCTAGAGAGAAACTAGCCCTTACCCGATTTAGGCTTTTTTTCTTTCAATAGATTGATTTTGTTGGATTGCGAGACTTGACCCCATTCTTTGCGGAAAATAAAGATACCGAGTCTTTTCTTTCATTATTTATAATAATAAAAAAAACTAGTTATCTTTATTTTTCATCTGGTTTAACAAAAAATTAAAGTTTACACTAATTTTTCACTGAATTTAACGCCCTTTATACAAGTATTCAAATGTACTTTAATGTACTTTATTATTTAGCATTAATAATACCATAATAATGGAGTGCGATAGTTGTTTTTTGTTCACTTATTTCAAGTGCATTAATGATATAGTGTTAATACTAAAAATTAAGTTAAGGGAGAGGCAAGATGAAGACAGATCAGTTGATGAGTGTAGCGTTTGTAAATGGAACTATAGATATTTTTCATAAAAGTCAAATGGGAAATCTAAAGCAGGTTTTTATACTAGGCAACAAATATAGATTGGATCAAGGCATTGAACTTATGAGATTAGATAATTTTTTAAAAAGACCTAATACAAAAAAATATATAAATGATATGATGATTAAATATAATTATGAAAAAGAGCAAATAATAAAAGTAGTAGGGAGAGGGAGAGGTATTAAAACTTACGCTAATTTACAGTTTATAATTTACTGTGCTACTGAATTAAATAATTTTTTTAGAATGGATGTAATAGATACATTTATAAATGAGAAAATACTAATCAAAAGAGACGATGGAGGAAATGATTTTAAAGAGTTAAACAATTATTTAAATGAGTTGCCTGATAGAAAAGAAAAAAATAATCAAGGTATTTTTATACAAGTAGCTATAAAGCTTAGAGCAAAAATTTTTACAACTAAACAAATTGAAGAATGTAAAAATGACAATATAAATATTTGGAACAGTCAATACGCAAATACTATAACACTAGGAAAAAGAGATGATTTCGAGAAAAAATTAATATTTTCAATCCAAATGGAATTTATAAACTCTTATGAAAAAGTTAAGGAAGTAATAAATAAAATTTAAATTTTTAAAAAAACACAAACCATTTTCATTCATTTAAAATACACTACGCTATATATTTTTTAGCCTAACGTCGAGTTAAGCGGCTTCGGACAGGCAACAAAATACCCTCAATATCCCCCATAAAGGGCGTAGAATAGATGATCTTAACTCTACGAAAAAAGAGCAGCCACTTGAACTCCTTGTTGTA
>CAZHYX010000510.1:0-1640 GCA_964536675.1 uncultured Flavobacteriaceae bacterium | reverse complement strand
ACTATTCCGTTGGTTCCTGTTACAATTACCATACCATTAACCACTACAACGTTATCAATTTCAAATTCTACAGTAGTGTCATTAAGGTCATCATCGCCTTCAAGAGAATCAGTAAGTCGATCAAAATCTACAATATTAGACCAATCGGAATCATAGGTTGATTATACAAAACCTTGAACCATTTTAAAGCCTGTATTGACTTTTATATTATTAAATTTAACTCCAACTCTAGCAAAATTCAACCATGGTACGCCTATATATCCTTTACCTGAAAAAGTACCCGTTGCACTGGTTAATTCTATTACGGTTATAGGAAAATCATTGGCAAAAAACAAATCGTTGATAAGCAACTCAGGAAGTAATGTTTGGTTTGACAAGTCGATTGTACCGGGTGGAATATCACACACATAGTTTGGGCTGTCTTGTACATTTGCTAATGTTGTAAATTCTTTGATAGGGCTATATTCAAAACTCCCTAAATCACAATTTCCTGCTACTTTGTATTGGTATGATGTGGCAGGTTTTAGTCCATTAATAGTAATATATTCTCTAGGGGTATTTCTAACATACCAACTGGAGTTGGCACTTTTTTCTCGATAACTTATTTTATAATCTAAATGACTTTGAGACCCTTGCCAAGTTATTTGAGCATGGTCAATGCCAATTGTTTCTTCTGCTAATGTTAATGGAGCTTCACAAGCTTCAATATAGGTAAAAGACCAAATCTCACTAAAGCCTTGATTGTCAAAAACACTAATTTCATCAGCACCATTGGTGGCAAAAGCCCTTATACGCCAAGCATATTTGTAGCCTGGTATTAATGGTGGGTAAGATTGATCATATAATAAGGTAGTTGTACTAGTTACTTGTTGAAAAATTGGAATAGATGATAAAAATGCTGCTTGTGGATCCACATAATTATCATAGATCTGTACCAAGGTCATTTCATATTGAACATTGGTAACATTGATATGTCTCGGTGTCCATTGAAAAAGGATATTGTAAATGTCTTGGTATTCAAATACCGATTCGTTAAGTGGTGCTGTTAAAAAAGGAGGTGCATTTTGGAATAATATAGAACTAGCACAGGTTTTTTGAGAAAGCCTATTACCAGACAATACATCATAAATTTCAAAACAAAATTGATAAATACCTTCTGGTAAGGCACTAGCGTACACATTTTGGTTGATGTTTTGTAAATTTTGGAATTCAAAATATGGTGTTAAATCTGCACTGCCTAATTGTATGGGAACACCACCATCAATAAATATGTTGGATGCACCAATTACAAAATCTCTACTTTCTGCAAAAATACCTTCACCTTCTAAATATACTTTTAATCGGACTTCTCTATTTAATACTGTAAGATCGGTTAATAATATCTGTAATCGTAATCTATCAGAAGTAGTAAAACCATTGGCATAATCTGAAATATAAACCGATTGCGGAGGTACTGCCTGAGGTATTAATTGCACAGGAAATGATTGCGCCACCATAGAAATGGATGCAATTAAAAACGTTATAATTAATACTACTTTTTTCATATCTATATGTTAATTAATCAGTTATATATTTTAACTGATATTTTGTTGGGTCAACTTTTCCTTTTGCTTCAGCTTGGTAAAATTCAATAAGCTGAA
>CAZHYX010000509.1:0-1644 GCA_964536675.1 uncultured Flavobacteriaceae bacterium | reverse complement strand
TGACGTAGGTGAGGGTTTAGGTAACGAAATAGACCTAATGCCATATATTTCTTCATGTAGTATAGCTTGTGGCGCACATGCAGGTGATAAAAAGACTATTGTTGAGACTATCAAATTAGCCTTATTACACAATGTTAAGATAGGAGCACACCCTTCTTTTCCTGATAAAAAGAATTTTGGTAGAAAAGAGGTGGATATTTCTAATACAGATTTACAATCAAGTATAGAAACCCAAATTAAGTTTGTTAATGACAATTTACGACAATTAGGAGGTAAATTACATCATGTAAAAGTACATGGAGCTTTGTATAACTTATCAGTTGTAAATAAAGAAATAGCTCAAATAATTATAAACGCTGTAAAAAATACGGTAGATGATGTGTTTTTATATGTTCCTTACAATTCAGTAATTCAAAAATTGGCTTTAGAGAGCAATTTAAAAATTAAAGTAGAAGCATTTGCAGATAGAAATTATAATACTGACTTAACCTTAGTTTCAAGAAAAAATAAAAATGCGATTATTAATGATAGGGAAATTTTAGTTCAACATTTATTAAAAATGATAATTGAGCAAAAGCTAATTTCTATTGATGGAGTAGAGGTGGAAATAAGTGCAGATACTTTTTGTTTTCATGGTGATAATCTGAATGCAAAAAACCTGTTAAATTTTGCTTATAAAAAGTTACTTAAAAACGGAATAAAAACTGTATAATTGAGTGCTTATAATTTGACATATAAACCCTACGGAAATCATACCATTTTAATTGAATGGCCTTCAAAAATTGATAAAAATATCCTAAAAGACATCATTTTTTTCAAAAATAAAATTCTTAAAAACAATAATAAAGTAATAGTTGAGGTAATCAATACATATAACTCATTAACAATAATTTACATATCTACTATAAGAAATATCTATAATGAAATTTTAACCTTAAAATCGATTTATAAAAACGTTTTCGCACAATTTGAGACTAAAAATTACTGTTGGAAAATTCCAGTTTGCTATGACCAAAAATTTGGACTCGATTTAAAAGAAATTTCCTCAAAAAATAAAATAGATATTGATTCAATTACTAGCCTACATTCTGCCCCAATTTATACTGTATGTTTTATTGGTTTTTTACCCGGATTTTTATACTTAGGTGGTTTAGATAAAAAGCTAAATTTTGATAGAAAACCAAACCCGAGATTGGTTGTTGAAAAAGGTTCAGTTGGTATTGGAGGTTCTCAAACAGGAATTTATCCTCAAAATAGTGCCGGAGGGTGGAATATTATAGGAAAATCACCCATTCACTTTTTTGATATTACTAAAAAAGAACCTTGTTTTGCCAAATCTGGAGATAAAGTAAAGTTTATTCCAATTCCTTTAGACGAATATCAAGAACTTGAAATTCAAATTAAGATTGGGTATTACCAATTAGAAAAAGAGTTGCAAAATGATTAAAGTCCTTTCACCTGGTTTTTATGCTACAATCCAAGATTTGGGTAGGTTCGGATTTGGTGGTATTGGCGTACCGGTTTCCGGAGTAATGGATCAATATTCCGCTAAGTTGGCGAATCATATTTTAGGGAATAACGAGATGAATGCTGTTTTAGAAATTACTTTAGGTAAATGTAAGTTATTATTTGATAATCAAACTA
>CAZHYX010000508.1:0-1655 GCA_964536675.1 uncultured Flavobacteriaceae bacterium | reverse complement strand
GCGCAAAA
Source organism: uncultured Flavobacteriaceae bacterium (assembly GCA_964536675.1). Classification (GTDB taxonomy): domain Bacteria; phylum Bacteroidota; class Bacteroidia; order Flavobacteriales; family Flavobacteriaceae; genus Aureibaculum. The sequence continues at coordinate 1,647 of CAZHYX010000508.1, read as the reverse complement.
AATTGTCCGCTTCTTCCATAACCAGATTGCACCTCATCTACAATAAAACTACATTGTATTTATGACATAACTTTTCTAAACCCTGAAAAAACATAGTGGTTCCTTCATCTAATCCGCCAACACCTTGAATACCTTCAATAATTACAGCGCAGACATCATCTTTAGCAAGTTCACTTTCTACCAACTCAAGCTCATTTAATGGTAAAAAAGTTTTTGGATTTGTACTATTTATAGGTGCATTGATCTTAGGATTATCGGTTACCGAAACTGCCACAGATGTTCTTCCATGGAAAGAGTTTTCAAAAGTGATTACTCTTTTTTTACCTGTATGAAAGGAAGCTAATTTTAAAGCATTTTCATTTGCTTCAGCTCCTGAATTGCATAAAAACAAGCTATAATCTAGGTAACCTGAAACTTCTCCTAATTTTTTAGCCAATTCATCTTGTAATGGATTTTTAACGGCATTGGAGTAAAAACCAATAGCATCTAACTGCTCCTTCAATTTTGACACATAATATGGATGGGAATGACCAATAGAAACCACTCCATGACCTCCATATAGGTCTAAATATTCTACCCCTTTATCATCAGTTACAAAAACACCTGTTGCCTTTACCGGAGTTATATCATATAGTTGGTATACGTTGAATAGGTTCATAGTATATATTAGAGTTCTTAATTTTATAGTTTCATTGTCATTGCGAGGACGAAGGACGTGGCAATCTGCTTCAATTCATGAGATTACTTCGTCGTTTTCTCTCCTCGCAAAGACGTTTACATTTTTGATATTTCATTTATCTTATTAAAAGAAGCAACAATACCTCTTATCAATGAAGAACTTAACCCTTGGTGTTCCATCTCATTTAAGCCTTCTATGGTACACCCTCTTGGGGTTGTTACTTTGTCTATTTCTTCTTCAGGATGATTGCCTGACTCTACCAATAAAGTAGCTGCTCCTAAACAGGTTTGCATTGCCATTTTCTGTGCTATATATGACTCAAAACCGAGCTGAATTGCGCCTTGCGTTGTTGCTCTAATCAACCGCATCCAAAAGGCAATACCACTGGCACAAATTACTGTTGCAGCCTGCATTTGCTCTTCGGGTATTTCAATGGATGTTCCTAATCTGTTAAAAATAGCAGATGCAACATCAATTCTTTTCTTTCCTTTTTTATTACTACACACACAAGTAATCGATTTTCCGACAGAAATTGCAGTATTTGGCATAGAACGAATGATATAATTATCAGCTCCTATCAATGATTCCATCAATTCAATTTTAAAACCTGTAATGGTTGATATAATGACATGATTTTCTGTAAATAAATCGGCTACTTCTACTAATACTTTTTCAAAGTGATTTGGCTGCACAGCAAATATGAGTATGTCTGAGTTGGCTACCGCTTCTCTATTATCAGAAGTGATATTTACATTATCATAATCTGACATGCTTTTTATACTTTCAGTATTCCGTCTTGTTAAATACAGGGTCGTAACTGCATTGTTTATAATGAGTCCTTTTGCTATGGATAAGCCTAAATTTCCTGCTCCTATGATTGCTATTTTCATGTTTTTTATATTTTACCCCCTTTGTCCGCCTCATGCGGACATTTCCCTAAATGGGAAACTTTCGAAACTGTTAATTAT
>CAZHYX010000507.1:0-1674 GCA_964536675.1 uncultured Flavobacteriaceae bacterium | reverse complement strand
TAGATCACAAGGTGTTGGTAAAGCACTTCACGAGTGGTTCAACGGTTCAATGAGAGAAATGTTCGCTTAGTAAGTAATTTTTTTGACTACTTGTACTCATCTTTCATAGGTGAGTGCAGTTCTGGCACTAAATGCCGATACCTCTGTCGCTAAAGCGTAAATGAGGTACATGTACTGACGTACACTCTTTTACTCTTCCAATAAATCTAAGCACAATTAATCAAAAACTTTACTCACTAATTATTAATCCCTTTTCATTACTTTTTATTATTTTTAAATTATGTTACAATAGAGTAACAAAGTATCATGGGAGTGGTAGGGATGAAAAAAAATATATTAGGGACAGTATTATTTCTTTTTTTTGTAGGTTGTTCACATAATCATCAGATTAATATTGGGGATATTTCTTTAACTGAAACCAGTCTTTCTTCGTTAAAGAATCAAGAATATTATATGTCATTTACACAAGAGTACTATGATAACAAGATGTATCCGTTAAGTAGCTATTGTGATGACCAGCGTACTTATTTAGCAGATGATAAATTTTCTACAGAGACCTATCTTAAAGTTTCAAATGCGAGAACAAAACAAAGTAGAGTAGGGAAATATCCAATTTGGTTTTTGCTAAATGATGATGCTTCTAATATTTCATGTGTACGTAAAAGTACCAATTTTATTAACTCCGAACCTTTTGTTGTAAATTCCTCAGATAATTTATCTTTAAAGTTATTACAGAAAAATGAAGCAGCAACAACAGTACCTGTTCAAGAGCTTGGTATTCTTATTGATGTCATTTCATTGGTTGTACCTAGGACAGCAAATTTTTTATTAAAAGCTAATAATCTTATTCAAGATCCTATTGCTCAGAATTATTTGAATTTAATGAATGAATCATTTGAACATGGGGATTTGGATGGAACTAAAAGTAAGGATTTTAAAACGAATTCCTCTTCGGTTAAAGTAAAACTTTATGTACCTACTAAGAAAAATACTAAGCGAGAATTGGGCTATATTTTACTTAAACCAAAATATAGAAGTACTTTAAGTACGGTTACGACTTATAATGGGATACCAAACTTTAGATTTATTTATAATAGTACTGATCCTCAGATTGAAGATTTAATGCAATATAAATTGAAAAATAGAGGAATTGCTATTGGAGTTATTGTAGATAATTTCAGACAGGTATCGAATGAGTATGTATTAGAAGCTTTATTGTCATTAAATACGCAATTAAAGAATCGTTTTACACGTTTTGATAGAGCGTTAATATTAAATCTTGCATTACGTCAAAGTAATTTTTATAAAGGTTTTAAGCAAAGTCTTAGAGCTAAAGATATCACCAATGTTCAAAAATATATGATTTATTTAAATAATAAGCAAAATCCACTACAGTATCTAACGGAAGAATTAAAAGTGACGAAGTGTGAATATTATTCACTGATGTATGAAGCACAAGAGTTAATTAAAAGTGCCAATATCTTAATTGTCGAACAAGAAGCTGAAGCAGAGCGTATTAAGAATGAGGCATTGCGTTATCAGATTGAAATGCAAAGTATTGAAAATTTTTTAAGTCCAGTTGCCAATTGGAAGTATATACCTCAAATGTTTAGAAAGGATGCAGAAATTTTAAAAACAACAGGAGAAATTTTAAGCATTGAAGCACTTACGCTC
>CAZHYX010000506.1:0-1691 GCA_964536675.1 uncultured Flavobacteriaceae bacterium | reverse complement strand
TGTGCATTTCAATACTTCCTTACTAATTACAGGTGACTATTTGTATTATAAAATTTACTGTCTCAATACAAAAAATGACAATCTAAGTACTATTAGCAAAATTGCTTATGTTGAATTGATTGGAACAAATAAAATTCCGGTTTTTAGACATAAAATAAAATTAACATCGGGACTTGGGCAAGGTGATTTTTTTATACCAAATTCAATACCTTCAGGAAATTATAAGCTAATTGCTTATACACAATGGATGAGGAATATAGATGAAAATTATTTTTTTCAAAATGATATTAGCATTATTAATCCTTTTCAACAAAACCAAAAAGCTATTCTTAATGTAAATGATTCAATAACCATCAGAAAAGTAACTATCAATAAAGAAAAAATAGATAATAAAAGTACCATAATCAGTTCTAATAATAATGATTATATCGAACTAAAACCTACTTCTCATTCTTTTTCAAATAGAGAAAAAGTTTCATTAAAAATAAATAGTCTAAAAGGTAATGCATCATATGGTAATTATTCTATTTCTGTTAGAAAAATTGATACTATTCAAATTCCCAATAGATTGACAACAAATACATATATTCCTTTATATCCTCAAAAATTAAAATCTATAACTAAAAATGACTCAATCTATTTACCCGAACTAAGAGGCGAGTTACTTAGAGGTAAGGTGTTTTTTAAAGGTACTCAAAAACCTGCATCTAATGTAAAAATAGCCCTTTCAATATCTGGTAAAGAACCTTTATTTAAAATTGCAAATACAAATAATTCAGGAATATTCTATGTTAATTTAGATAGAGAGTATGAAAATAATTATGCTATTATTCAGGTAATTGGCGATAATAGAGAAAATTTTGAGATTATATTAAATCAACAAACTTTCTTAGATTATAATAATTTATTATTTAATAATTTTAGAATAACACCCAAATCAAGAGATCTAATTACTGAACGTAGTATATATAATCAAATTGAAAACGCATATAATAGTGTAAAATTTGATAGTATTAATAGTATTAACACACTTATTCCGTTTTATGATGCAAATATATATATAGAGTATCCATTAGATGATTATACCCGATTTTCAACAATTAAAGAAACCATTTTAGAAGTTATTGATTTCGTAACAATTAAACGATCAAAGGGAAGATATACTTTTCATGTAATAAGCTATAATCCTGACACTGAATCAAACTTATTACCTTTAGTTCTAGTAGATGGTCTTTTAATTCAAAATCATAAAGAATTAATCGATTACAATGCAAGAAATGTAGAAAAAATAAGTATTGTCAGAGATAAATATATTTACGGCTCCCATATATTTGATGGCATAGTTTCTATAGAAACCTTAGATGGGAATCACAAAATTACTCAGACCGAAAATTACATTAAAGAAATTGAATTGTTTAAACCTTTAAAAATAAAAAATTACTTTAATCAAATATATGATAATAGTAATAGATTTGAACGCATTCCAGATTTTAGAAATCAACTACTATGGAAGCCAAATTTTAGATTAGATAAAAAAGAAATGACTATCACCTTTTTCACTTCAGATAATAATGGTGATTATGAAATTTGTTTAGAAGGTTTCACTAAAAACGGTAAGCCTGTGTCTTTAAGAGAAATAATTACTGTAAAATAATATATTTCTTTAGGCATTTTCACAATTAAATAAATAC
>CAZHYX010000505.1:0-1704 GCA_964536675.1 uncultured Flavobacteriaceae bacterium | reverse complement strand
CTGCCATACTTCGACTGCGCTCAGTACAGGCTATTTTATTTTACCCTTTGACAAGCTCAGGGTAAGAATAAAACTCGCAGTGACGATTTATATAAAATATTACTTCGGTCTTCAGACATTAATATCCTCTCACAGCCCTTAAAGCATCAATATTGCCATAACCAAAATTACTACTCTTGGAAGGGTAAAAATCAGATGATTCTTTTAAACGCTGTAATACTTGCGCTCTAGACCAGGAAGGATAGCGTGCCCAAACCAAAGCAGCCATACCTGCTGTGGTAGCTGTTGCTACTGATGAACCTCCAAAGTATTTTGAGTCGCCATTATAAAAACCTAATACAGGCTGATGGTGATTGTTGCCTCTTTCCATGATTACCGTAAAGTCAATTTGACTTCCTGTATGACAAACATCACACTCATCATACGTACTTTGTTCTTCTACTCCGGTAACAGCAACGGTTTCACTCATTGTAGCAGGGAATATTACACCATACCAATTGGTAAACTCCGTTGAAGTGCCACCTGCTGCAAAAATTAATTTTCCTCTTGCATAGGCATATCTAACAGCATCTTTAACCTTACCAATTGACCAAGGGTAACCAACTGACATTGATATTATTTTTACATCACTTCTATTACCCAATGCTTTTAAAGCATTAGCAACACCTTTGCGCTCATGGTAATCATTTAACACAACATCACTTGTGCCTCTGTATGATATTAAATTACATTCGTAAGCAACGCCAACAAATTGTGAACTATTATTATTAGGTGCAGCAACAGTAGCACAAGCACTGGTACCATGACCACATTTATCATTTGGGCCATCAAGATTATTTGACCACCACCAAAAAGAATCTATATAAGTACCATATTTTTGAATATACCTTCCTGAATAATAGTCATCAAACTTATAGCCTAAATTAGGCTGACTAGAAGATACACCTGTGTCAATTACACCAACACCAACACCTCTTCCTTTACTATATGACCAAGCTTGATTTATTTTATGATCGTAAAAATTCCATGGAATTTTTGCTCCAGAAGATAGTGTCCCATAATCAGAACTACTAATACTTTCTCCAGATTTGCTACAACCTGATGAAGACTTTTGTTGTGAGACATTCCCACTATACTCAAATCCTTCAGGTTCTAAATAACGGATTTGTTTATTTTTACGAAGCTCTTTTACTGTCATAAGGTCAGTTACTTTTACATCAATATAATTTAATGTTTCATCTTCATGTATAACGATATCTTCTTTACTTTTTTTCAAGTCTGTAGAAGTAGTCTTAATAGTTTGAATGATTTCATCTTTTACAGATGTAAGGCGCTGATTTTTTTCAAGTCTAAAACTTTCTCCTTTATCACCGTAACCTACGGTTAAAATATTTTCACCATGTACTGTGGCACTCCATAATAAATGGTCACTAGTATCACTCCAATTGAAAGAACCATTGTCATCAATCATTTTAGTGATTTGGGCATTGACTTCAGCTACTGTTAATGCTTTTGTTTGATTGTTAGTTTCGGCAACTTGAATTTCTTCCAGTTGCATTTCATCATTGGTACATGAGTTCATAAAACCCAGTAATACCAATCCTAGAATAAAAATAATTTTCTTCATTTTGATTTGGTTAATTTAGTTAAATATTAATTTATGTACAGTATTGAGGGAGGATATCAATTAGCGACATTTAGAAT
>CAZHYX010000504.1:0-1708 GCA_964536675.1 uncultured Flavobacteriaceae bacterium | reverse complement strand
TGCCTTGTCGTTTTCAATGTCATTACGAGGAGGTAGTACGACGTAGCAATTTCTTGATTAGAATAGATTGCCACGTCATTCGTACCTCATTCCTCGCAATGACAAGTAAAAAACAAAAGATACTGAAACTCCCAAAATGTCGGGACAGCATAAAATGAAACTAGAACAAACTTTTAGATGGTATGGTCCTAACGACCCTGTGTCATTAGCCGATATAAAAATGACTGGTGCTACAGGTATTGTTACGGCATTACATCAAGTCCCTAATGGGGAAATTTGGTCTGTCAATAATATCCTAGAAAGAAAACAACTTATTGAAAATGCTGGATTACGATGGTCAGTTGTAGAAAGTATTCCGGTGCACGAAGACATTAAAAGAAGAACTGACGAGTATCAAAATTATATTGAAAATTATAAGCAAAGTATTCGCAATCTCGCTGAATGCGGAATCACCATCGTAACCTATAATTTTATGCCTGTAGTTGATTGGACACGAACCGATTTAGATTATAAATTAGAGGATGGTTCTTCAGCATTGCGATTTGATAAAATCGCATTTGCTACCTTTGAGTTGTTTTTATTAAAAAGGAATGGAGCTGAAAACGAGTATTCGTCCAAAGAGAAAGCAGCAGCCAAAAAGTATGTTGAAAAACTTTCAGAAGACGATAAAAGACAATTGATAAATAATATCATTGCTGGTCTTCCGGGTGGTATGACCGAAGGTACTAATTCATTAGATGAATTCAATAAAATACTAGCAACTTATAATACTATTAATGATACTAAATTAAGAGAAAATTTAATTGCATTCTTAAAGGAAATTGTTCCTGTTGCTGAAGAATGTGACGTATTATTAGCTATTCATCCAGATGACCCTCCCTACCCTATTTTAGGGTTACCTAGAGTGGTAAGTACTCAAGAAGATGCCTTGGCAATTGTAAATGCTGTTGAAAGCCCCAATAACGGACTCTGTTTTTGTACAGGTTCTTATGGTGTACGTCCAGATAATGATGTAGTAGCAATGGTAAAGCGATTAGCAAAGCATATTCATTTTATTCATTTACGTAGTACCAAACGTGACGAAAATGGTAATTTTTATGAAGCAAATCATCTCGAAGGAGATGTTGATATGTATAATATAATGTGTGCCCTAGTAAATGAGCAACTGAAACGTAAAAAATCAATACCTATGCGACCGGATCATGGTCATAAAATGTTAGATGATTTACATAAAAAATGTAATCCCGGATATTCTGGTATTGGCAGATTAAGAGGTTTAGCTGAATTAAGAGGTTTAGAAATGGGAATCTTGGGTTCATAAAACCTTAATAATTGAACGATAAAATTCCCCTCTTGAGGGTTATTTTCTAGAATGAGGCAATTTAGTTTGAAAAGTAACTAGCATGTTTCCTGAGCATTATCGAAATACAAATATATTTGTATTGAAGATAGAAAGCGAAGCTTAACGAAGGGCTTTTATGTTGATATTTCTAAGCATTTCGACTGCGCTCAATGTGACATTTAGGTAAACCTTACTTTTCTACAAAGGCAAATATCATTCAATGCCACTAGCAAGGGAACAACTCTCTTGAGTGGGATTATAAGGTGTTTTACTTGGAAGATTAAAATCTTTTAAAGAATAATATAGATGAAATTTTTAGACAACAACTTTTTACTAAAAACTAAAACAGCACAACGCTTATATCAT
>CAZHYX010000503.1:0-1723 GCA_964536675.1 uncultured Flavobacteriaceae bacterium | reverse complement strand
TCTTTCAAAACAGACTAATAATAATCGTTTACTAGTTAAAAGCTATAATTATTACGGTGATTTTTTAGTAACTCAAACCAGTTATGATTCTGCTATTGTTGTATATGCAAAAAGTTTAAATTTATCTAAAAGAATAGATTATAGAAGTGGTATATCTGCTGTATATAATGGTTTCGCGAACCTATATAGGCAAAATGGGGATTTACAAAAAGCAATTGAGTATTTGAAATTAAATATTGAAGTATCAAAGAAAAATAATAACAAAGAAAAGATTATTGTATCTTATAATACATTAGGAGCAATTTATCACGACAAAGGAGAATTAACAAAGTCAATGGAATACTACACCTTGGTATCTGATATAGCTCAACAAATTGGCGCTGAAGAAGATCTAGGAATTGCACTCGCAAATATTGGCTCAGTTCTTATTGATCTAGAAAATTATAAAAAAGCAAAGAAATACGTTTTAAAGAGTGATAGCATATTTAAAAAAATAGGGTTGAATAGACCCAGGTTATATGCCTTACAATTATTATCTAAAATCAGCATCAGTACAGGTCAATTAGATGAAGCTATTGATTATAATCTAAAAGTTTTGTCAAGTTATGAACGTATAGAGAATAAGTTTCAAATGGGAATAGTTCAATATGAAATTGGCCGAATTTATTCCAAACAAAAGAAAATAAAAAAATCATTGACATATTATCAAAAGTCCCTCAACATACAACAGCAGATTAAAGATTCTGTGGGTATCGCCTACAATTATAATGCTATTGGTTTTGGTTATTACGAACTTAAAAATAATAAAAAAGCCAAAGAGTATTTGTTAAAGGCTGTAGATTTGGCTACAATTATTGATCTAGATCTAATAGCTATGAATGCTTACAAGAATTTAGAAACGATATATGTCGATGAAGGAAATTTTATCAAAGCCTACCAAAACAGTGCCCAATATGCTCTATTAAAGGATAGTATATATACTAAAGAAAAGAGAACCTTGGCATCAGATATTGAAGCCAAATACCAAAACGAACAAAAGGTCAAAGAAAATGCATTATTGGCATCAAAAAACGACTTACAAACTTTACAGATTAAAAAGAGTAAAAATGAACGTAATACTATTATTGTCTTCGCATTTATTTTTTTAGTAGTGGCAGGTTTGTTGTTTTATTTGTTTCGCATAAAACAAAGAGCCAATAAGAAACTAAAAGAACTAGATCATTTAAAATCTAATTTTTTTGCAAATATATCTCACGAATTCAGAACACCGCTAACATTAATTAAAGCCCCTATTGAACAACTGGAGCAAAATTTTGATGAAAAACTAAGTATGGATACTGTCAAAATGATTAGGCGTAATACCAATCGTGTACTTAATTTGGTAAATCAGTTACTAGATTTGTCAAAAATAGATGCAGGGAGTTTACAATTGAAATTAAATGAGGGCGATGTTTATAAATGTTTACGAGCAGCCACAGCATCGTTTAATTCATTAGCAGCACAACATTATATTGATTATAGAGTACAAATTCCAAATACGATACTTTGGGCTTCATTTGACCGTGATAAATTAGAAAAAGTAGTGTATAATTTATTGAGCAATGCGTTTAAGTTCAGTGATGATGGTTCTGTAATTTCTTGTGATGTGACTTATAACGAACAAGCCTTACAAGTGCAGGTAAATGATTCAGGAAATGGTATTGTTCAAGAGAAACTACCTTTT
>CAZHYX010000502.1:0-1726 GCA_964536675.1 uncultured Flavobacteriaceae bacterium | reverse complement strand
ATAACCAAATACAAATCTTTAGAAGAAATGAATGATGATTTAATGGACTTTTTAACCCGAAAAATTCATCATTTATAGTATAAAATTGAGTGGAAAGTGTTATTTTTAAGGTGTTAAAAACAAAAAACATCCACTTTTAAAACCACCCAATTTTGAGCAATAAAGATACACTATTTTACAGAGGAAACAAATCTATATCTCTTGATTTTTCGGGATCAGAAATTAGTAGTGATGGTTCACTAATTCTTTTGGAGAAAATAGAACGTAAACACAAACTGATAAAACATTTTGCTAAGCATCTTCCTGATTTGCGAAATTCTAAGCTTATTACTTATACACGTGAAGACCAACTTAAGCAAAGAGTTTTTATGATGATGCTTGGATATGAAGACGCAAATGATGTAAATCACCTAAAGAATGACCCATTATTTAAAGATATTTTACAAGGAGATTTAGCATCACAACCTACTATTTCTAGATTTGAAAACAGCTTGGATAAACGTTCTATTTTTGATTTCAGCAACGCTTGGGTAGCTAATTATGTATCAAGTTTGTCTGGCAGAAAAAGTATTACTATTGATGTTGATTCTACAGATGACCCTACACATGGCAATCAGCAAATGTCAATGTTTAATGGTTATTATGGTCAATTTATGTTAAATGAATTATTTTTTCATGATGGAGATACAGGTCAAATAATTCTTCCTGTTCTGCGACCAGGAAACAGTCATTCTAACAAATGGTATGTAGGTCTTTTAAAACGTATTATTATAAAAATCCGTAAAGTTTATCCTGAAATGAAGATTACAATACGAACAGATAGTGGTTTTAGTTGCGCTCCATTTTATAAATTAGTAGATGATTATGATTTATTTTTTGTAACAGGAATAGCAAGTAATAATGTATTAAAAAAAGAAGTTGCCAAATTAGAAAAAGAAGTTAAAGACACCTATTTATCCGAAGGAGAAAAGCACCAAGAGTTTATAGAATACACCTATCAAGCTGAAAGTTGGCACAAAGAACAGCCATGTTATGCCAAGGTTGAAAGTACTGGAAAAGGCATGAATGTAAGGCATTTTGTAAGCAATATAACAGGCAAAGAGGCAAAAGAAATTTACTTTGATTTTTATGTTAAAAGAGGAGAAGCTAGCGAAAACAGAATAAAAGAAGTTAAAAATATGTGCTTCTCTGACAGGCTTTCCAATCACGGTTATTGGGCTAATTTCTTTCGCCTTTTTATAAGTAGTCTTGCTTATGAAATGTTTTTAATAATCAAACAAAAAATAAAAAAATCGTCAATTGAAGTAGCTAAAAAATGGCAAATCAGTTCTATAAGAACTTATTTACTTAAAGTTGGAGCAACCATAAAAATTACAAAAAAAAGAATTTTCTACCAACTATCAAAAGCCTTTGTTTATAAAGATTTGTTCCGAGAAATCATTATTCAATAAAGGTTGTTGTTAAAATTCAACAACCTTGGGATAGTTATGTCCAATTGCCAAAAACAGCAATTTTTACAATCAAAAACATCAAAAACTACATTTTTTTTAAAAATTGACTTGATTTTACAGAAATTTAATCTACTCAATAGATGAATTCTCACATCAATTTCGAAGTATAGATTTTATAGCTAATAATTCTTGATGTTTTACAAATCGTGAATAATGCGGGTTAATGGACTTTTTAATGCATTACAATCTTTATAGAAGGCATGGAAGTTTAAGGC
>CAZHYX010000501.1:0-1736 GCA_964536675.1 uncultured Flavobacteriaceae bacterium | reverse complement strand
GGTGGATAAGCGTCATATACCAAATTGAATAAATGGTAATCATTTCTAAGCAATGTATATTTTTGAGTTATTAAGTACAGCTCTATATACAAATGCCGATGCTGTGTGATAAACCAAACTAATTGAGGTAATAATTTTACTGATTTACCGAAGTAGTTTTGAGCTTCATCAATCACAAATAAAATTCTATTGTCTTGACTTACATCGTACGGCAATATCTCTTTTTCTTGTAAAATTTTTATACAATCATCAAAGCCTAAATCAAAGTCAACTTGTTGCTGATACAAGTCTAGTAATGTATCATTCATGAAATCTTTGAATTGTAGAAGAACTATTTTATCAGTTACTTTAATACCATCAAGATTTGTAAAAATCCTATAGTACTTATCACCCTCATAGTGCATTTTATAACTTGCGTAGTAAGATTTTCCAGAGCCTTGTAATCCTTCAATTAATACAGCCATTTCGACGCTTCCTTTCTTCTAAAATTTCATTAAAAGTTTATAAAATTGAATACCATACTTAAAACCTAAAATAGTAACCATTCCAGAGACTAAAACAGAGATAGCAACATAAAAAGAGACCATCAACGAATTAAGAAAAGAAACTAATCCGATTGCAGAAGCAAACCAACCAAGGTTTAAGCCATTGATTGAACTTGATATGCCACTCATCTTAGAAAATATAATGGAGATTATCCCAACGAACGAACCAATAAAAGTCAAGATTATCCCTGCTAAAATAGCTATTACTATAAGTTTCGCTGCAATTTTTGCTAATTCTGTTAAACTAATTATAGGCATTTTCTAAGCTCCTAACTTTACTAAAAATTCAAATATCCATCTATAAATTTTAAAATTTATCCATGCTAACATTAATAAAAAAACAATATCAAAATAAGGTCTTAAGTCTTCAAACATAGATAAATCAAAAGAAATTGTTTTATTAAAAACAACAGTAGAAAAAACATGATTACCACTACCATTAAAAACAGGTGGAGTATTAGAATAAGCAGTAAGAAGAGTATTAAAAGAGTCTATAGCAGAAGAATAATTATTATTTGCAGTGCCTAAAGCATTTGTCATTCCATCTTTTGCACCTTGATTATCAGCTTCAGCTTCTTCAGAACTATCACTTAAACTATCAATAGCATCTTTAATGCCCTCTGCATCATCATGAGCCACCTGTGCATTAGCATTAGCATCAGCACCTAAAGCTGTAACTGCATCTTTAACACCTCCTAAACCTACAATCAAATCATCATATTTACCTTTAGCATCTAGTTGGTCTTGATGTGCTTGTGAACTAGCTTCATGTAAGGCTTGTAAATTAGCCAAATTCTCAGCCCTATCAGCGTTATACTGGTCACTTTGAGCTTGATAAATTGCTTCCCTTAAAGACTTGTTCTCTAAATACCTTTGCTTCTCATCATCTGTAAAAAGCTTAAATTCATCGTTTAGTTTTGCTAGTTCTTCATTTGTTTTATCAATTTTAGAACCTAAATCACTACCAATTCCACTACTAGAGCTATTTCCACCAGTTCCACCAGTAGAACCATCGCCACCAGTTCCACCACTAGAGCTATTTCCCCCAGTATTACCATCAGTACCATTTCCATCAGAAGAACCATTATCAATAGGTAAACCACAACAAGTCAACGTACCACTTCCTTGTTCTTCATTAGGTCTAAGAGGATAAGAATTTGTAAAAGAGTCATTACCTGTACAATTAGGAAC
>CAZHYX010000500.1:0-1745 GCA_964536675.1 uncultured Flavobacteriaceae bacterium | reverse complement strand
GATGACTGTTATTCAGCATAAAGGCAGTTCGCCAGGCAGACAAGGTTTTAAAATGGTAGTTGCCAATGATACAAAAATTTACGGTTCTATTGGTGGTGGTGTCATGGAGTTTAATTTAGTAGAACTTTGTAAAGAATTATTACAAGGTAAAAATCCACAACCTTTTATCAAACATCAAATTCACAAAGGAACTATTGTAGATGGTTCTGGTATGATCTGTTCTGGTGAACAGACTATTGTTTTTTATCCGCTAAATAAATCTCATCTCACAATAATTGGGGGGATTTTAGAAGCATATAATAACAATAAAAGTGGTGTTTTATCAATTACTCCAACAGATTTTATTTTTTTAGATAGCAAAGAACAAAATTCAAAATTTCGTTATACACATACTGGTGAAATTGATTGGTCATTTAGTGAATTCCTCAATAAAAAAGACATTATTTATATTGTTGGTGGCGGGCACGTTGGACTAGCAACTTCAAAATTATTAAAACAGTTAGGTTTTCATGTTGTAGTATTTGATAACAGAACACAGCTCAATACTTTTGAAGAAAACAGCTATGCGGATAAAAAACAAATTATTGATTACAAAGATATCTTAAATCATATACCAGAGAGTGACTCAGCTTATGTAGCAATAATGACCAATAAATATACCGATGATAAATTGGCATTGAGTAAACTAATCAATAAAAAATATAAGTTTATTGGGGTTTTAGGTAGTAAAGCCAAATTAAAACTAATGTTTGAAGTACTACAAAAAGAAAGGTTTACTCAAAACGAACTCGATAAAGTATATGCACCTATAGGTCTTCATATTTATAGTCAAACTCCAGAAGAAATAGCGGTGAGTATTGCTGCTCAGATTGTTGGAATAAAGAATAACACTTCTATCTTCTAGAATAATTGGGTGATTCTTTAGTAATCATTACATCATGAGGGTGACTTTCATTAATACCAGATGCTGTTATTTTTACAAACCTACCTGATTCTTTTAAAGTGGGAATATCTTTTGTACCGCAATAACCCATTCCTGCTCTTAATCCACCTACAAATTGATGGATACTTTCATACAATTCACCTTTATAAGGTACACGCCCAACTATACCTTCAGGTACTAATTTTTTAATATCATCTTCTACATCCTGAAAATATCGATCTTTACTACCCTGTTTCATAGCTTCTATAGATCCCATACCACGGTATGATTTAAACTTACGCCCTTCGTAAATAATGGTTTCCCCAGGTGATTCTTTTGTTCCGGCAAGTAATGAACCTAACATTACAGTATCTGCACCGGCAGCTATTGCTTTAGGAATATCTCCCGTATAACGAATTCCACCATCAGCAATTACAGGTACGCCACTATCTTTAATGGCAGCAGCTACTTCTAAAACCGCAGAAAATTGTGGAAAGCCCACACCCGCCACTACTCTGGTAGTACAAATTGAACCCGGACCAATACCCACTTTTACTGCATCTGCTCCGGCTTCTACTAAGAACTTTGCAGCTTCAGCCGTTGCAATATTACCTACTATAACATCTAAATCAGGGAATTTACTTTTTATACTTTTTAATACAGAAACCACACCTTTAGTATGCCCATGTGCAGTATCAATAATGACTGCATCTATCCCTGCTTTTTCTAGTGCTTCTGCCCTATCAGTAGCATCTGCTGTTACTCCTATAGCTGCTGCAACGCGAAGTCGTCCGTATTTATCCTTATTTGCATTGGGTTTTTG
>CAZHYX010000499.1:0-1750 GCA_964536675.1 uncultured Flavobacteriaceae bacterium | reverse complement strand
CAATTGAACTGTCATTATTCAGTTTTTTAGCTTGAGCTGCACCAATGGCAACTGACATGCCTTGGCCTAAAGAACCTGAAGCTATTCTGATTCCCGGTAAACCTTCATGTGTTGTTGGGTGTCCTTGTAAACGTGTGTTTAGTTTTCTAAATGTAGCTAGTTCTTTTACAGGAAAAAATCCGCTTCTAGCCAACACACTATAATATACTGGAGAGATATGACCATTTGATAAAAAGAAAAGATCTTCCCCTTCTCCATCCATTGTAAAATCAGTTGAATAATTTAGTAATTCTTGATAGAGTACCGTAAAAAACTCCGTACAACCCAAAGAACCACCCGGATGACCAGAGTTAACAGCATGTACCATTCGTAAAATATCACGTCTCACTTGTGTAGAAAAATCTTGTAACTCTTGAATTGAAGACATTTATTGTTGTTTTTAATTCCGATAATTCGGGAGCAGTAAAAATACAAAACCTTGTTAAAATCCAAATTTTAGCGCAACAAATTTATTGCCTAGTTATTAACAAGGTTATTTAGTAATTAATTCTGTGAAATAAAATTGTTTACTTATCTATAATCTCTAAATATGAATTCCATTTTTCTTTAGTGTTAATATTTTGATATACAGAATTATCTAATACCTTAACAAAAGTAATACTTACCTTTTTAAATTGTTTGATTTGTGTATCAAGTCGAGCATCATTCAATGACAAATCAATTTTTAATAATGGCTTCCAAAACTTAGGTTTTAATTTTACTGGATGTCCATTTTTATCATTACACTTCGGAATAACAATAGTGTTATTTTCATTAATAATGGTTATTAAACTTTGCTTGTTTGGTAATGGGACATCTATTGGTTGAACTACAACATTAGAAATAATATTAATTTCTCTTAAAACAGTCAGAAGCGTAGAAAAAGAGCCTAATTGAGGCTTATAGTTAATTACAATCTTTACTTCTACT
Source organism: uncultured Flavobacteriaceae bacterium (assembly GCA_964536675.1). Classification (GTDB taxonomy): domain Bacteria; phylum Bacteroidota; class Bacteroidia; order Flavobacteriales; family Flavobacteriaceae; genus Aureibaculum. The sequence continues at coordinate 781 of CAZHYX010000499.1, read as the reverse complement.
CCATTATAATTATATGAATTCTCTATGGCGTTTTCAAACCAAGGAATAACATTAAGATATTGTTCATAATCATAACCTAACCCTATATAGACCTTAGGGTTTTTAATATGCTTATAACGAGCTATCTGTTCTAATATCCATGGTGTATCGTGATAGTCTAACAATCCTTTAGGAGAGCCCATTCTGTTAGATTTTCCTCCAGCAAGGAGAATTAAAATTGGAGAATCCATAGTTTAAAAAATTCCAAATTAAAATTATTTTAAAAACACCTGTTTGGGATTTGGTGCTTGAGATTTGGGGTTTAAACTAATCCATGATCCATTAACGGTAATGAATAATAACGTTTACCAGTTGCATTATAAATAGCATTGATAATTGCCGGAGCAATTGGTGGCACTCCGGGTTCACCTACACCAGTTGGTTTATCATTGCTTTTAATAATTTCAACATGAACCTGAGGTGCTTCATTCATGCGTAGCATTTGATAATCATGATAGTTACTTTGCTCTATAGCACCATCTTTCGCAGTTATTTTACCATAATAGGCTAATGACATCCCGAAAATAGCTGCTCCTTGCATTTGAGCTTTAATGGTATCAGTATTCACAGCAGTACCACAATCAATGACAGAATGGATATTATGTACTTTTAATTTACCATTAATCATAAAAACTTCTATAATGGAAGCTATATAAGAGAAAAAACTATAATGCATTGCTATTCCCACTCCGTGTCCTTCGGGTAGATCTTTTCCATAATTTGCATTTTTAGCAACTACTTT
>CAZHYX010000498.1:0-1751 GCA_964536675.1 uncultured Flavobacteriaceae bacterium | reverse complement strand
GTTATTTCTAACAGAATCAGATGGTAGATATATATCAAGTTGGTTAAATATACTGAGAGATGATTTTGGATGTATAAATTTTGAACCAAGAAATAGCCGAAGAGAGATTATATATAATCCGATTGAACTAAATGAGAAATCACTAGTAGAATATATTAAAAATAATAGTAGAGCATACGAATATATAGAAAAATATAATAATTTATTAAGGACTTTATAATGGCATATACAATTTTTGAAACATTTGTTGGAGCAGGTGGAGCTCATATTGGTTTCTGTGAGAATGGTTTTGTTTCTAAATATGTTAATGACATTGAACCTACTTGTTTAGAAACTTTAATTCATAATAACCCAAAGATAAAAAAAACAGCTTATATAGATAATGATTCTATTTTAGATATTGACTCAGAAGAATTATTGAAGAGAACAAATATGAATAAGGGTGAATTAGATGTCTTTTTTGGGGGGATTGTTTGTAAAGGTTTTTCTTTAGCTGGGGAGAGGTCTCCACATGATGAAAGAAATTATTTTTATCATAAACAGATTGAATTAATAGACGCAGTACAGCCCAAAATAAGTTTAATAGAAAATGTACCCGGGATTGCGAATGCAAAAGTACTTTCTCTAAATACACCAATTGAGATAAAAGAAGAAGTAGATTTACTTTGGAAAGAGCTAGAGAACTTTAAAGGTTTAAAAGCAAAATTAAGAAAAGAAAATAAAATTACACCTGAAATTGAAGAGCAGGGTAAGGCACTACGAAAGAAAAAAGAGTTTATATTACAAGATTTAGAAAGTAAGGGATATTTTGTTTCGGTTTTAGAAGATATTTATGCAATGTATGAAAAGATAGGTTATCGTGTGTTACATAAAGTATTAAATGCAGCATGGTATGGTTCAAGTACAAAGCGAGAAAGAATTATTATTGTAGCTATTCGAGGAGATATTGAGGTAGAATTTGATTTTCCAAAACCTAGCCATATGGATAAGTCACTAATGCGTAATTTAGATAAAGCATTAAAAGATGATAAGTTTAAAAAACCCAATACAGTTAATTCAGCACTTGCATTAATTGATTATGAGAATGTAGATGATATTGATAATAAACCAATGAATCATGCTCCTAAAACGGTAGAAAGATTTAAATATATTCCAGAAGGTGAAAATATTGCAAAAAATATTGAAAAATTGCCTGAACATTTAAAAATTAGTAAGTTTTATTCAAGAGGAAGCACAATGAGACTTAATGGAAATAAACCTAGTCCAACATTAGTTCCAGGTCATAGTAATTTCCCTGTACATCCTAAGGAACATCGGTCTATTAGTGTTCGAGAAGCAGCTGTGATTACTGGGTTTCCTTTAGATTATAAATTTTTTGGTTCACATACAAAAAGATGTGAACATGTAGGAAATGCTGTTCCTCCACAACTAGCAAGTGCATTGGCGAAATCTTGTCTTGAACTTTTAAAAAGAAATGAACAAGTTACTAATGACGTAGAATCAGTAAATACTTTTTCTCAAAAAATCGAATATCTTCAACATGCGAAGAGAGTTGGTTGATGAGGCTTTTTTAGTGAAATTCTCGCACTTGATATGCCGTCAAATAGGCTTAAAATGGTCATGTATTATACCTTTAGTCAACTTTTTTAAATTATTTGATAATTATACCAAAATCAAAGATTTTTACTTCATATTATTTTAGCTATAATTCCACCAATATTTAGACAAGGCATGACAAAATGGAATTTAAA
>CAZHYX010000497.1:0-1762 GCA_964536675.1 uncultured Flavobacteriaceae bacterium | reverse complement strand
TATAACTCAACCATTTGTTTATAGCCTTTCTTTTTGCCTAATTGACCCAAAACATATAATACTATCCAAAGTATGGGCAAACCAATTAGTATATACTTTGCAAGCTGATAATCTTTATTCAAACTCCATTTAACATAAAACACCACCGAGAATATTATAAAAGTAACTGCTACTGCAAAATGAATAAACATAAAAAACGTCCACACTTGTGGTTTCGGACCAAGAGTTCCTTTTACAATTGTTTTATCATTTTCTCCTTTAACAACCTCAACCTGTAATTGTGGCGACCAAAAATGATCTTCGTTTTTGGGTACATCTAAAAATATGTGATTGCCAGATATTCTAGAACAAAATTCACAATCTTCATTCTTAACATTTTCTTTAAATTTCTTCTTGACTTTTGTCAAATTCTAATTGAAAGCGAGGTTTTAATAAAACTCTGTTAATCTTATTATCGCGTATTGGTTCATTCATATTTATTCCTAAAAAGGTTTAAATATACTATTTTAAAACCCGAAACTCAAAACCCGAAACATTAAACTAATAACATTATCTTTGCAAACAATTTATTTAGCATGGGAAACATAGTAGCCATAGTAGGAAGACCAAATGTAGGTAAATCTACTTTTTTTAATCGCTTAATTCAACGTCGCGAAGCAATTGTAGATGCTGTTAGTGGTGTTACGCGCGATAGACATTATGGTAAAAGTGAATGGAACGGTCAAGAGTTTACCTTAATTGATACTGGTGGTTATGTGGTAGGTTCTGATGATATTTTTGAAGCAGAAATTGACAAACAAGTCGAGCTGGCTATTGATGAAGCTGATGCCATTATTTTTATGGTTGATGTAGAGTCTGGTGTTACCGGCTTAGATGAAGATGTTGCAAAATTACTCCGTAAAGTAAAGAAACCTGTTTTGTTGGCTATTAATAAAGTTGATAATAGTAAACGTAATGCAGATGCCGTTGAATTCTATTCTCTGGGATTAGGTGAATATTACACCATTGCCAGTATTAATGGTAGTGGTACTGGTGAATTACTAGATGCTTTAATTAAAATATTACCTGAAGTTGAAGATCAAATTGAAAGTGATTTACCTCGTTTTGCTGTGGTTGGAAGACCTAATGCAGGAAAGTCATCTTTTATCAATGCCCTTATCGGGGAAGAAAGATATATCGTGACTGATATAGCTGGTACTACACGTGATTCTATTGATACAAAATACAATCGTTTCGGATTTGAATTCAATTTAGTTGATACCGCCGGAATCAGACGCAAAAGCAAGGTTAAGGAAGATCTAGAGTTTTATTCAGTAATGCGTTCTGTAAGAGCTATTGAATATTGTGATGTTGCAATTTTAGTAGTGGATGCTACTAGAGGATTTGAAGGACAAGACCAGAATATTTTTTGGTTGGCTGTAAAAAATAAAAAAGGTATTGTTATTTTAGTCAATAAATGGGATTTGGTTGAAAAAGATACTAAGACCACTAAAGAATTTGAAACTAAAATCAGACAAGAAATTGAACCTTTTACTGATGTTCCTATTATCTTTATTTCTGCCTTGACCAAACAACGAATTTTTAAGGCAATAGAAACTGCAGTAGAAGTTTATCATAATAGAAAAAATAGAATCTCTACAAGTAAATTAAATGAAACCATGTTGGAGATTATTCAACAATATACACCACCGGCAAATAAAGGGAAATTTGTAAAAATTAAGTAGTTTATGCTACTACCTAGTTCTACACCACAGTTTGCATT
>CAZHYX010000496.1:0-1781 GCA_964536675.1 uncultured Flavobacteriaceae bacterium | reverse complement strand
CTTTAACTAAATTATTAATAAAGAGTGATAAGAGCGTAGTTATTAGCATTAAAGGAAGTTGGGGTATAGGAAAAAGCTATTTTTGGGAGAAGTTTTCAAAAAAAATCGATAAAGACAAATATGCTTATGTTTCTCTGTTTGGCAAAACAACCCTTGACGATATTAAGAGAAGTATAATATTTCAAATCTCATCTACGACTAAGTTTCTTGAAAAGTTTAAAAATGGTATAGGCTCTTCAAAAATATTTGGCGTCGATCTTTCTTCCGCATTAACCACATTAAGCAAGTCTGATTTTAAAGGAATAATTATATGCTTTGATGATTTTGAACGCATATCAAAAAAAATAGATATTAAAGATGTAATAGGACTAATATCGGAACTTAAAGAACAAAAAGAATGCAAGATAGTAATAATCAATAATAACGATCAGCTATCTAAGTCAGATTCATTAAATAACAATGAAATAGTTAAAAAATCAAGCGGTAAAGGAAAAGATGTAACAAAATATTATATTACCCAATCAAATAATAAGAAATCTTTTCAATTATACTCTGAAAAAATCATTGATTATGAGTTTCCGTACAGCCCTACACTAAAAGAAAACTTCTCTGTATTTAATGATCAAATAAAATATTTTGATAAAAATGTTGTATTGAAATTTTTAGAGTGGACAATCTCTGATGATAGTGTGCATAAAAACTTCAATCTACGGATACTAAAAAAACTAAGTAATTCATTAAATATATTTTCCATACTAAATGACTGTGATTGCGACCAGGATATAAGAAATAGTATTTCAGCATACGTCTTTGAAAAAACGTATGAAAAAAATATTAGTCCATACGACTTCATTAGAGTTAATATCACTTCTATACATAACAATATTGATTCAGCTTTAGAGAAATCATTTATTTTAAATCAAGAAGAGTTTATAAATAATATTTATGTAATTCAAAAAAACAAAATAAAAAGCGATATCGGAATCACAATTCATTCATTAAATCAAAAATTTAATTTTGACCTTACATTTACAAATAAAAACTTTGTCAGTGAATTGCGTACTTTATTTCAGGCCAATGAAAAAGATATAGTTAAAATACTAAGTATCCCTAGCTTTTTATATTACATAGACTTAATAACAAGACTGAAGCCTGAAGATGAAAAAGATCATCGTGATTTTCTAATAAATGTATCTAAACTATATATTGACTCTTTAGTCGATGACAATACTTTGTTTAACAATTCATTAAATAACGAATTAGATACTTCCTATAAAGACTACCCTGAAGTCATAGACTATTTATCGAGCATACAAGACGCGCATCAATCCTCAAAAACAAAAAACAGCCAGTCAATTATTACTCTTCTTAAAAAGCCAAAAGAAAAAGGTGGTTGGTCACCAAAAGAAGAGGAAATTTTATCCTCTATAACAGTAGAAACACATATAAAACACATGAAAAGCTCTATGGATTACTTGCTTTCGGCTTTTAACTTCGCAAGGTGGATAAATGAGTTTTCTGGGAATAAACCATTTTATGATACATCAAAAAATATACACGATGCAATTACACAGATCTCAGAAGAAAGTGATGAAAATAGCCTTAAATTACAAAACATATTAAAACAATTAAATAAATAAAAATGGCTAACAAGTGCATCAACGTTGACCATTTTATACGCCGTTTCGCTACGCTACACAGCGTATAAAATGGCAAGTTATGCAAGCGTTAGGGCTTTAAAATTTAATCAATTAGTTAATATTTTGCCATTATAGTAAACA
>CAZHYX010000495.1:1032-1786 GCA_964536675.1 uncultured Flavobacteriaceae bacterium | reverse complement strand
CAGTTTAAAGGAATGGATGCTATTTGTTTAGTAATTTTTTGACAATTGACTAGAACTTAGCACTGAGGAGATAGTGAGTTCAGTCGTTTTAAAAACTGGGAAACTTCAGCTAATTTTATTTTTCAGCCTTTTGTGTTCGTTCTGATTCTGCTTTAATTAATTTTTCAAGTTCAGGCATATTCTGTTTAATACGTTGTGCACCAATTTGCCCCCCCTGGTTCATCAAAATAGGCATTTGTTGAATAGCCTTTTTTCCCGTTGGGGTTTGGTAAAAAGTGTTTATTTCTTTAAGTTCTGATTCGGTAAATGCATTAGCATAAAGGTTGATCAAATCCGTTTTAAGACTCGAATAACTCATATGTTTATCAAAGAAAGAAATCATAATCTGCTTATAGGGTGCAAGCGCTGGATTTTGATTGAGTTGAATGGCCACCATTTGCTGTACTGATTGATTCAAGGATTTTTCCATGTCTAATGAATTTAGAAATTTTTCTGCTTCTTTTTGGGAGCCGCTATCAGCAAAAGAAAGGTTACAAATAAATAGAGTTGAAATTAACAGTATGGTTTTTATGATATTCAAAATATTTTCCTATATTGGTTTCAAAATAAATACTGAGCGAGCGTTTAATAATATCCACAACTGACTCGCACTTAGGGAGCTGGAAACAAATAACTTGTATAACTAACTAATTATTTAGAGCAAGAATTATAGGCTCAGGTTTTTTAAAGTCGTAATGAAGTTGGCTCATTTTTT
>CAZHYX010000495.1:0-995 GCA_964536675.1 uncultured Flavobacteriaceae bacterium | reverse complement strand
GCCATTCAGATTAACTGCTTTTTAGAGAACCAGCGACCTGTTTGAGCTGTGATGGTTTCAGCCATACGCCTCTCGACAAAAGAAAGCATCGCAGAATTCTCTGCTTGAACTTGAAAGATAGCACGCTCTATCCCCAGATTGTTTTGACGTTTCACCGCTTCAACAATTAAATGTATTCCCCTCCCCATATTCTGAAGTTCAGGCGAAACGAATAAGCTACTGTATTCAATTACATCGGCATGTACCCGGTGTGTGATCATCCAGCCAACAACATCACCATGCAGACGTAAACCGACGCTATTTGCAGATTCAAAATCCGGATTATCAAAAAGAGGAGAAAGCCCAACTGGATACCAGTCTGATTGTTCCTGACGATTCAATATATGTTGTTTTTCCTGCTTAGTTAAAGTATCCCAGGTGAATATTTCAAACTCAGTTGGCAAGCGCATGTTCTGACACCATGCCATCTGCATAAAAATTTCAGGAGAGAATTTATACAGCATTAACTCTTTTTTGGGTGAATCCCAGTCAAGACGATGCAAGGTTTTAGTAATTTGTTGACGAAATGAAGTATCCCAGCGAAAGCTTAGCGTCAAACTATTGATGCCCCTTGATTTTGCCAACTGTTGCATTTGACTGATTAATTTACGCCCCAGTCCAAAGCCGTGTTGAGACTTTATAACATTCCAACAGACAATCAAGCCATTTTCAGCACCCTGTTTTTCAGTCAAAACCAAACCAACAGGCTTTCCCTGCCAGAAAGCAATAACACCCAGTAAAGGCTCATTGGGCAAACGTCCAGAAGTCTGTACACGGGGATGTGGTGACAAAAACTGGGGAAATTCCTTTTCCAAAGTAGCCATGCGCAGTTTAGTTGACACTTGAAAATGGTATTCACGCCAACTAACATGCAAATTAGTCGGCTTAAATTTTTTGGCTGACATACCTATAACTATAAAACTGAAGTTTCCCAGTTATTGGGTGACTTTAGAGCA
>CAZHYX010000494.1:0-1786 GCA_964536675.1 uncultured Flavobacteriaceae bacterium | reverse complement strand
CCTCCCAAACATGCCAAAACGTCCCCTTTTCTAATCTGACATCTTAAAACTTCCCCTAGTTGTCTTAATAACTCATCACCTGCTAAATGCCCACAAGTATCATTGATTACCTTGAACTGATCTAAATCCAGATAGCAAAGTGCATGTTCCGACAACTCTTCATTTGCATCTTCTAGCACTTGTTGAATGACGATATCAAATTCAGATCTATTAACCAGCCCTGTTAATGAATCATGACTGGCCTGATAAGCCAGTTGCTCAGAAAGTAACCGGTTTTCTGAAATATCCTCACAAACTAATAGGAAATTATGTTGAAGATTTTCATTAATAACCAATCGAGCCGTTTCTCTTACCCAAATGATTCGTCCATCTATACAAACCATACGTAATTCACATTTATGAACATTTTGAGGCGATGTAATGCAGTCAGCTAACAATCCTTTTGCGATGAATTGATCATCTGAATGAATAAAGTCATAAATAGAACAGCCTTGCAATTCTTCACTGGTTAAATCAAGCTGTTTTGCCCCAAATTTGTTGGCCGACAATATTGCTCCCGTCGTTGCAAGGTTAAATACCATGGTTGGATTATCATTATAGAGTGCAAGATAATGATCTTTAGAAATCGTCAAAGCATGATTTTGATTTTCTACAATGCCAATCATGGCATTAAAAGCTTCTACTAATTGCCCCACTTCATCATCATATTGTTTTACAGCTCGCTGTGAATAATCTTTTTCTCTACTGATTTTGTTTACCGTATTCAAGAATTTATTTAACGGACTGGTGATCATCCTGAGTAAAGGCAAGGTACACAAAAATGTTACCGCCGTGGCAACAAATAAAACGGCAACCAATAAAGCGATAGATTGCAGTTTGCCCCACAGTGTTATTTTTAAATCTGCAAAGATATAGAGCTTTCCCAGGTATTCTGAATCAAGAATAATCGGTTGATACAGATGTAATTTAGTCCATTTAAAATGGGAGCTTTGCTCTGTATATCGTAAAGCACAGGGGGGTTCAGATAATTTAGTCAGTTTATAGCTTGTGAAAATTTGCCCATGTTCGTTGTATATACAGGCGGATTGAAATACAGGTATCCTTTTTAAAGCGGCTAAATTTTCTATAGCTAGTTTTTTATCATCAAACATTAGGGCTGCAGTACTTCGATTCGCTATCAATTTTGCCAATGCAGACAAATCTTGTTGTTTTTTTATACTCTGAAATTGTAAATACCAGCAACAGCAGGGACGCTAAAAACAAGCCTGATAGACTGGAAAAAACCAGAATGGATAAAAGCTTCTTTTTGATAGAAAGATGGCGTAGAAATCTATTCATGTGAGGCTCCTTGATAAATTTCAGCAACTTCCAATAATTTAGCGCTGACTTCCAGGCCACTTTTTTTCAATGCTCTGATATTAATATGTAATTTAACTTTCCCTCGGTTGATGGAAAAAGCAATCATTGTCTTAGGGTGTTCTGATTGCAATGAATCGCTCACTGTTAAGCTATTCTTTTTTAATGAGCAAATAGTTAATACGCCAGGCAGCGTTAAATCGGTGTTTTCGGTGTGTTTATATGATTCAGAAAAATAAATAATATGACAATGTTTAGTTTCATGGATTAATGATTGTTGTATAGAAAGATAACGGAATACACGGATAGGTTTGTTTTTTACGTTTCTTTTTTCAATCGGATTGATGATTGAACCAAAGGGGTCTTTGCCAATAATGCACAGATTAAAAGCTGAAGATTTATTCTCAGGCCATGAAATAAATTTGGTGAA
>CAZHYX010000493.1:0-1801 GCA_964536675.1 uncultured Flavobacteriaceae bacterium | reverse complement strand
TTCCAAAGATGAGAAAGGTTCCAAAAAAATAATTTTGGATCTTAGAATCAGCTTGGGTAGTAGCACCTCTTTATCACAAAAAATTATATTTACGTATTTAGTTGATGAATTAGAATTAAAGTTTTTCGATACTGTCTCTTTAATTATTAAAAAACCTAGTAATGACAGATTCAATAGCTTCAACTATCAAGGCTACATACATGATTTCGAGGAGTTTTTATCAGATACCATTATACATAGCTTGAATGGTCGTGATGGATCCTTGTTGCATGCACTAGCTTCTGTTTGCAACTTCACTAATGGTTTTTCCTTCAAGACAGTAAAGAGGGGTGTAGCTGATTTTTTTGACTGTAATTGCAGAAAGAAAGAGTTAAAAAAAGAACTCAGAGAAGTTATTAGTATATTCAAGCAACTGAAATGGTTGAGAATAGAACTAGAGCAAGGGTTTATAGAAAACAGTTCTGAATCCGCTTCCAACGCGGGTGCTAAGTTAGAAATCAGCCCTAGTCTAATCAATGGAATCAAAGCGTCTTCTGTACTATCCCGTAGAAATAAGTCATTTCACAAGCAACATAGAGCAACGGGAAATATCCAAAGAGTAGAGAAAGGTTTTGCTCGTTTAATCGACACACTTAATGATTTTAAGCTATATGATCAGGAGCTTTCAACAATCGTAGTATTCGATGAGCTAGATAAAGTGAAAAGTGGGGGCAAAGGGGTAAACGAAGAGACTCTCAATAGAAAAGAAGAAATTGACAGACTGCTAGATAACTCCAAGAATTTTCTTAGCACATGCAATAATCTCTTTATTTTTGTGGGTGATAGAGATTTATTCGAGGCAACAAAGAGATATAGAAAAGGTCGTGGAAACCATTCAGGAGTATTTAGAAAAACATTTCTTGTTGAGAGTTATGTGACCGATCATTCAGATCACGATGAGTCAAGGCTTGCAAGCATGGTGGAGTCTTTTGTAGTTAAAAGGTTATTACCGCCGCAAGGCACTACAGAAGACACTACAGAAGACACTACAGAAGACACTACAGATAATGAATACCCTAAAACTAATGCAATTTATGATCGCTATACGTCTTGCAAGGGGATAAGAAAAGAAAAGGATCAATCCAGTTTTTATTTTGATGCAGAAAAATGTTTAAGAATGGATATGTTGCTTATACAACATATCATCCACTACATTACTTTTAACTCAAAAGGAATTGCAAGTGGTGTAAACGACATTTACCAGTCATTCATTAGAGAAGTTGATGATGAATATGCTGATGGCGTCACGATGAAAGATCTTCTACCGGACTACCTCAATGAGGAGCAGATAAACGACTTGGAATTTGTGCTAGTTATTAATGAAAGAAGAATGCCTGAATTAAAATGGTCTTCAGATAATTATATTATTCTTCACAGAAGACTTAGTTGGTTGCTATCAAAATATAATGACAAAGTCGTCGTTTCTATTTTTAATATCTTTCATCACATACAAAAATTATATTTTATAGGTTTTGAACGCAAAGATATTGAAAGAACATCAGAACTGCTAAATATGCATCGAGAAGAAGGGGTAGACAGATTAGTTCGGACCATGCTTGGAACAATTTTTGAGCCTTCAATTCGTCAGCAAGATAATTTAATAAATCAGTTCAGGTTTGTCTCGTTGTTTCAACAAGAAATACGCTATGTACTCAGTATAAATGATAAAGATTCATTTGATTACCAGTTCACTCAGGAAGAACTATTACCCATCATGCAACATTACTTAGGTAATGATTTTTCGGGTGTTGATAGTCTTTCA
>CAZHYX010000492.1:0-1806 GCA_964536675.1 uncultured Flavobacteriaceae bacterium | reverse complement strand
AATTCAACTGCACTAACAGATACTAAAGAGAAAAAGCTCAATAGGGGCAGAGCTATAAAGTCCGTTAAACAAAATCATAAAACATTTATTAGAATTGCAATTTCGAATCTATTTTCTAAAGGCAACAGGTCAGTTTTTAAATCAGAAATTGTACAAATTACTACGGAGGCTTTAAAGATTAGTTTACAAGGTATTGTTGCTTCTTTAGAAGGAATGAAAATTAGAAAAGATAGATCTGAAGTTCTAAAAAAAGGAAATTTTAAAAAAATGCTGATTCTTGGCAAGAAAGATCCTGTATTAGATTACAAATCGCTCATCAATCAAATAAAAAATACAAATGTTAACCTAATTGAATTACCTGCCGGACATATGAGTCATATTGAAAACAAAAAAGCCCTTACAATAGCTTTAAAAAAATTCATTAGATCTTGTAATTAACCTATACTTTTAGCGTCAATGATATAAATACTTTCGTCAATATGAACACATTCTATAGGTTACTTAATTTATTATTCCTTTTATCAATATTTACGTCTTGCACAAAAAAAATTGAACCTACTTTTTCAATTCAAGGAAGTATTTCTCCTGTAAAAGAAAAATTTATTATTTTAAAACAACAGTCAGATATTGAACGAAAAATTACAACTGTAATTGATACTATTTATCTTACTGAAAGAGGAGAATTTAATACCGAGTATAACCTAGAACCTCATCTGTATACTTTGCAACTAGATGCTAAAAACAAAATCAATTTAGCCATAGATAAAGGACAACAGATTAATATTGAAGTAACAGATTCTACCACAAAAATAACAGGCTCTACAGATACAGACGTTTTGTTAAGGTATAAAGCTTTTAGAAAAAAATCATTAGACACATTGGTACAATCAGTTAGAAGAAACGTAAAAGCAATTAAAAATAGTGACAATCCTGATGAAGAAAAAATTAGAAGTCTTCAACAATTAGAAATTGAAAATTATAAAATACACTTGGATGAACTCAATGATTTTATAAAAAAGAATATGGGTAGCTCAATTGGTCTGTATGCAACATCTATTCGTTGGAAAGGAGCGGAAAACCTTTCTTTTTTTGATTCGCTAACTACAGTTTTTGAAACTGCACATCCAAAATTGGAAGTAACTACAAAGTTGAGAGAAAAAGTAACGCGTTTACAACAAACTTCAATTGGTGGTATAGCTACTGATATTAAAATGAAAGATTCTATTGGTAAATTAACCTCCCTAACATCAATCCATAAAAAATATACGTTGATTGATTTTTGGGCAAGCTGGTGCGGGCCCTGTAGAAGTGAAAGTAAAATGTTAAACGAACTCTACAAAAAATACAATAATAAAGGCTTTGAAATCTATGGTGTTTCTTTAGATGATAAAAGAGATAAGTGGGTAAAAGCTTTAAAAAAAGACAACAGAATTTGGGCAAATGTATCTTCATTAGAAGCATTTAAAACAAAAGCGGCTTATGATTATACTGTTACTGCTTTACCTATGAATTATCTCATTGATGCTGAGTTTAAAATTGTTGGTAAAAATCTTCATGAAGATGAATTAGAATCTTTATTGTCTAAACTTTTCGAAAAGTAATTACCACTTACTAACCAACTCTGGAAGGGTTTAAAACCCTTCCAGAGTTAAGAAATAAATAGGGCTTACAATTAGTTTTGTTTCTTAACTTAATTTCGCCGTACTTCGCTTATCATTGGATATAGTTCATTAGAACGCAACCATATCCTTACGATAAGCGTAACTAAAAAACCTTACTCCTTTCTTAACAAAGCATTCCACCCTT
>CAZHYX010000491.1:0-1820 GCA_964536675.1 uncultured Flavobacteriaceae bacterium | reverse complement strand
TTTCTTTCTTGGCCAGATAAATTCATTAAATGCCCATACAAATGATACTTTTTTTTTGTCCATAATTTATTGTATTTCGAATATCGAGCCAAAATATGTTTTGTGTCAAATAGACATTGTTATTTCGTCGTAATCATAATTTTTTTAATAAGATAACTAAGTTAACTCAGGACGTTTTCCTATAACACTAGCAAAATATCCATAGAAAAAATTAAAATCATCTTCCATATTGTCAGTTAGATAGTATGGTTTAGAAATTTTTATTTGCCTATGTTTAAAATCTAATGTTGCCATTACAACAGGTACATTTGCTCCTTTTGCGATATAGTAAAATCCCGTTTTCCATTTATATACTTTTTGCCTCGTACCCTCTGGGGAGAGACCTAAAATAAAATGATCTCTTTTATTAAAAACATCAACTATTGCTTGTACTTTATTAGTACTTTTGCTTCTCTCAATAGGCGCACCTCCTAACCATCTAAATAAAAATCCGAAAGGTGGCTTAAACAATGATGCCTTACCAATATAATTTACTTTTACTCCCTTTATAAACTTTGCCATAATTGCGATTGGAAAGTCTTGCCAACTGGTGTGAGGAGCTGCTATAATAAGGTATTTATTTAGGTTAGGAAAATCATTAATAATTTTCCAACGCATGATATAAAGCAAAATAAGCTTTGATATGAATTTCATAACTCAATGATAAGATATTAATTACAAAAGCGCAAATTCTTGTAGATATTTTGTAATATTACATCCCTTAAATTTTTGCTATGAAAAAGGTCATTAATATATTATTTATATTGAGTATTGGTGTGAGTTTTGCACAACGAACTGGTGTAATTGTTGAAGAGTATGGTAAAGTATACCGTGTAGAAAACCCTGATATTGAATTTGAAAAAGATAAAAAATATAAAGTCCTTTTTGATATTTATACTGACAGTCCAAAGACTGATATGGACAATCCAATGCTCAAAAAAGTAGCCCGTTACTTACAAATTCACATCCAAAAAGGAGTACCAAAAGAAAATATTAAAGTAACTGTTTTATTACATGGTGTGGCAACTAAAAATGTACTAACTGATAAAGCTTATAATAAACAGTTTGATATTGACAACCCTAATACTGAATTGTTGAGAACGCTAAAGAATTCTGGTGTAAAGTTATTTGTACCTGAGGGTTCCTTATCTGAGAGAGATTATGTATCAAAAGATAAATCATATAATGTGAGAATTGTAAGGTCAGCTTTAACAGAATTAGAATGGCATCAAACTAATGGGTATAAAATTGTTAATTTCAATTAACCCAACTTATTTTCTTCAATAATATTAGTAAACAAATATCTAGAAAGGTTGTTTTTTATAAAAACACTCTCTTTTATTAAAGTAAACTAAGCATTGATATAAATTTCATAATTAGTAATAAAATCTTATAGATATTTTGTAATATTATTCTCTAAAAATATACCATGAAAAGAATATTATTTTTATTTATTTTAACTGGTACTATTTCTGTCAACGCTCAGCAAACAGAAACTAAAATGGGACCAATACTTGATAATTTTGGTAAAGTATTTCAAATTAAAAATCCTGATTTACTTTTAAAAAAAGATAAAGTATACAAAGTTATTTTTGATATCTACTCTGATCGATCAAAAGGAGAAAAAATAAATCCATTAATAAATACCGTAGCACGTTATTTAAATATGCATGCCCAACAAGGTGTTCCTAAAAAAAATATGAAAATTGTTGTTGTTATACATGGTGCTGCAACAAAGAGTGTATTAAGTGATATAGCTTATCAAAAACAGTTTGGTTCTA
>CAZHYX010000490.1:0-1828 GCA_964536675.1 uncultured Flavobacteriaceae bacterium | reverse complement strand
TGCCATTGCTAAATAAAATGGTATTGCCAACATGTTTAAAGATGACATTCCTAAACCAACAATAAAATTATTTCCCTTTTTATCTTTCCCTTCAGCTTTAAATTTTTTACGTGCCTGCATAAAAAAGAAAATAGCCAATCCGAAAAGCACAAAAATTGCTGCTGTTTTTAGTTTTGTAATTACTTCTGGGTTTGCTACTAAATATTTAGCAAAGGTTACAGCAATAAACCCTTGTATAAAAACAACTGAGGCTGCACCTGCTGCAAAGGTTATACCTGCTTTTCTTCCTTTTTCAATACTAGTTCTAGCAGCTGTCATATTTAACATTGAAGGTGCTAAAAGACCTATAAATGCAGAAAGGAATCCGATTATAAGAGGTAATATGTAGTCCATTATAAAAATTTAAGTAAATTAAGTAAATTTTTTACAAAAAGTTTGTAATGAATGTTACCAAATATCAAATCGTAATCAATTTTTAATCCGTATTACCGATTCGATACTATAAAACCTTGACTCTTTGCTCTTTTAGCATATTGCCTCATATCTTACCTGATACTAATATCAAAAACTATTTGTAATTCAATTATAAAATACGCATCAAACATTCATCTATTATTTTTTTGGCATGGTCATTGAAAATATACTAGTAAGAGTGGAAGCCGAAAAACTTATAGAGTAGGCAATAATCCTTAAAACCATATATTATGAAAAAAGGGCTACTATTTATTTTAGGTATACTCATGATGGTTTCTACTGCTGAAGCCTCAGACGAAATAAAAACAAGCAGTAAAATGGGTTATTATAAATATCGTAATGCAAAACCGATTCAGTTTATTGAAAAAGGCATTAAATTTTATATTTTTCCTAACGGAGAATTAGATTTTAATACACATTCAAGAACGAGATATAGTACACGTTATAGATATAGAAATATAAGACATCACACTAGAAGAACTCCATTTCGTAGAGTTAATATTAGTAGAGATTACTACGGACGAGTAAAACGTGTGGGTAATGTCTTTATAAACTATAACAGATATGGTAAAGTATCAAGAGTTGGTTCGGTATTTATTGACTATTATCATAGAAGAATGACCAATGTAGGGGGGTTACGTATTCGATACAATCGTTTTGGTGAAGTAAATTATTTTGGACATGTAAAGCCAAGGTTTTCTTATAGAACTTATGATTATAATTACTTTTATGATGGTATGATTTTAGATTTTGACAATGATTATTTCTTTGATAATAATTTTTATGATAACTTTGATAATTATGATGAAGATGATAATTTTTATTATTATAAATCAAAAAAAGGAAAAGGTCATAAAAAAAGGAAAATTATAAAACGAAAAAAAATAACTGAAGGTCTTTCAAAAAAGAGAAAGATTAGCAACAAAAGAGATTAAAAAGCTAAAGAGACTATGAAAGGGGTTAAATGCGAGAAATCCTGTTATCAGTAATGATGCAGGGTTTTTCTTTTATATACTTAACTCAAATTATAAGACATTGAAAAAATAGCATAAAAGATCTAACAGTAAAACACTTCCGTCCACACTTAAGGCGTGGTCACTTTACCTCTTCAGGGAAGGAGTTGGATTCTAACTATAAAATAAATTCTTAGTTAAATATTTGACTTTTCACACTAAAACTCCCCTCCTTTTTTAAGGAGGGGAGGATTTTTGTGAGCAAAAATTCGGGGGTGGTAAATACTTTTAATTATTATATATGAAAAATATTATAACGCTATATATCATTATTTTACATATATAATTAGATGGAATCATTCATGTTAACACTTTAATGGACTGTTATCAACAAAACACAC
>CAZHYX010000489.1:0-1828 GCA_964536675.1 uncultured Flavobacteriaceae bacterium | reverse complement strand
TGAAATAATTTAGCTAATTGAGATAGCTGATTATTACTGATTAAGGAGAGCCCATGCTCATCTTGAGTAAGACTTTTTACTTGTCCTCCGAGTGGAAATGAGCAAAAAAACCATTCTAACCAACGTTCTAATAAAATACATGCAAGTTCAGCATCTTCATTTTCAATTTGGCGATGTATGTGTCTAACCTCATTACCAAGATGCCGCAATGCATGTACCCAACTTAAAATAGAAAGAGGAAGTAAATCCATTTGCTTCAATAATTCAATATTTGCAAAAATGCTATCATTTGGTATTAAGCCAAGTCGCTCCACAGCACTAGCTGCTAATGCTTCCAAAATACGAGCACAATAGAATATTGTTGCTTCTGGTACTTGCTTATGTTCCATTAAATTTATTTTTTTTAGTTCATCCTGTAATAAAAAACTTTCAAATTGAAACTCCCTGACTTCTTTTGTTAATCGATTAATTAATTTCTGTGACGAATGCACTCTTTATTTCCTTATAATTTCTCATACAAATATACCAAATAAAACATCAATATTTACTTATAATAACTTTAACTATATAATTTCCACAATAGAACTATGATCTTTTCCTATGTCATGAACATCATCTTTTTTAAATCCAGTTGTTATATGAAAATCCTTACTTGCTAAATTAAGTTTTATTCTAAAGGAAGACAAATCAGCTGAATAAACAACAATAAAGTAAGCCTCTTCTTCTTTTTTTCTTACTCTTCCTAAGCCTACTAGAGAATATGAAACACACATACCCACAAACTCAACTTTTTGATAATCTGATAGTGTAAGATATTCAAATGGGTTAACTAAAGTTATATGATAAGCGTTATTATCTCTATTATTTTGATTATTAGAGTATTTTTCAAATGAGCTATTTCCTAAATATTTCTTCATTTGTTTAAGAAATGGTATGATTTTTTCTCTATTAATATGAATACCTAAGTATGATCCATAAGAGTCACTATTAAGAAATAGTATTTTTCCATGCATCACAATTTTCCTTTGTTTGAAAGAATTTTTTTTACTGTCCATAAAACCTCTGCACACGACAAAAAAACTCAAATAATTAATTGATGCTGATACGTAGCCTCGATGTAGCTTGCGGAATCGAGGCGATAATCCCCTGGTATTCCTACATTCCTCAAGCTTCATACAGGCTATTCGTTAACATTTACAAAAATTTGTCATGTACAGAGCCATAAAACGCTGTTTCGATTTTTAGATATTTAAAATGAACAATCTAATAAACCTGTACCAACAAATAGATGGAAAAATTAACCAAAATACACGTATAGAGAGATAAGAGTAAAAAGCAGTAAAATGGGTCAGCATCCTTAAAATACAACCCATTTTAATTAACGATAAATAATGTACGACTAATTACTCTAATGGCTAACTGAGCTGTTTTATTTCTGTTTGTAGAGCTTGGAATAATTGATCATGTAAATCAATTTTTAATTGTACCATCATGTTTTTTCACCCTCTTTGATAAGGCGGTTTTGTTATATCTTGTCAGTATATCATGATCAAAAAATAAATAATTTTTTAACAAAATCTATTAGAGATGCAAACTCAAGCACGAAGTCGGATAGCGTAAACATTTCAAGCAAGCTACCTTAAATTAAACACCCAACCAACCTTTTATTATATTCGCCAATACAGGAGAAAAACGCTTAAACACCTTTTTTCAGATAAACCTATATCCTCAAGCAATACTTTAAGTAAGTCATCATCAAGAACTGCAATACAATTAGGATCTTCTCCCATTTCGTAAATAAGTGCTTCAACTAATTGCTTTCTTGTCT
>CAZHYX010000488.1:0-1831 GCA_964536675.1 uncultured Flavobacteriaceae bacterium | reverse complement strand
TAACCTCTTTCTCTGAAAGTTCTTTATACAATACGTCTATATTACCTACATCTATATAGGCAAAATATGAATGATCACCAAGTTGTTTTGGTGCAATTGCATCCTTACATTCTCCAAGCATTACATTGAAAGACTCTCTTCCAAGAAAAGACCAACCTGGTGGATTACTCAACAACTTAAAGCCAAGTTGGTTTTTATAGTAATCTGTTGATTTATCCAAATCGTGTACTGCAAGTACATACCTTGTATCTTTAATTTGTGTCATATTATTCGTTTAACTATTGTGACCTAATTTAGCTTATTTTTGTACCTGAAGCAACAAATACGCCACCTCGGTTAAAACTTGTATTTACTTTAAAATCATCTACTCGTGATTGTAGATATTGCCAGATAGGACGATTAACTTCACCTTTACCCACCCATTTAATCAACTCACCTCTTAAACTATATTGTTCAATATACCAATCCATTATGACAATTCTCCCGCCTGGATTAAGAATTGATAGGTAAGTATCTATACAGCTCTCCCAATACGGAAATCCTGACAAGCCTAAATCAATAAGTATCGAAGCTACACCTTTTGAATTATTTCTTTTAAGTGATGGGTTAAGTATTTCACAATTTATTGTTGTAGCATCAATGTTCAATAGTTGAATATTGTTCCAGTTATTATTGTCAATTTTTCTTTGTGCCTTATCTAACATTCCTGTTGATAAATCAACACCCACTATTAAGCCAGTATTGTTTAAGTAGCTTTGAAAATATTTAAAATTTTGACCTGTACCAACAGGTAAATTTATTATTGTTGTATTTTCCCTTAGCTTCAGCTCCTTAACTGCTAATTTTCTAGCTTTATGATAGTAAGCCTTTGGTGAAAGGAGGTCATAAACTTTGGAAAATCTATCATAATATGATATGGCTTTTTTCTGTCGCTTGGAAGTATTCAAAATACCTAATTCTTGCTGACCAAAATTGAAATAAGGTGCGAGCTTTGCTGACCTAACGCCGAATTAAGAGGCGCGCGGTTTTTTGCGCGTCCGGCACGCGTAGTTTGCGTGCGAACTTTAATTTTTTGTTATGTTGTTTCTTTAAAGACATATAAGCTCCAGTGCTCTAATTCTTCATAAGGCTCATCATCAATATCCATAACACCATAAACAGATAGTTTTCCGTCAAGATCTACTGCCAACTTCTTAAAATGTGCTGAACATTCTTGAATATTGGCTTTGTTTGGAATTATTTTTTTTATTGAGGCCATTTCGAATTGATTGGTATAAAAACATTTGTATCCTATGCGAGACGTTATATTGCATGCTTTTTTTAATTTTGTTCTGTCATTAAAATCAACCATAAAGTCAAATTCAATTGCTTTTGTAAAATCAACACCATCATCTTCTAACTCTTCAAAGGTCTCTTCTGCAGAACACCATAGATTATCATCAATTTCCTTAAGTAAATTAGATAGATTTTTTTCATTTTTTAAAAAACCATCAATAACTACAATAATTTTATTAAGCGATTCTTTATTATCTGAATGTGCAGAAAACAAATCACTCTCAGAATCAAATTGTATCATTGATATATCTATATTATTTTCATCACAAAACAATTCAATTGCTTTTTCCCAATTATGCCCAGTTGGTAAAAGATCGAATTTAGAAAAAATATCTTTACTACAATGCAAATCATCAAATACTAGGCTATAACCTATGCCTTGT
This sequence comes from uncultured Flavobacteriaceae bacterium, assembly GCA_964536675.1. Lineage (GTDB taxonomy): Bacteria > Bacteroidota > Bacteroidia > Flavobacteriales > Flavobacteriaceae > Aureibaculum. The sequence goes on along the minus strand of CAZHYX010000488.1, from coordinate 113 downwards.
ACCTCAATGATTTCAGGTGGTTTATAATCCTCAGGCATTGATAACCCTTAATATATTGCTGAACATGATTTTAAACATAACGCTTGCTTGACGGGCGTGCGGATTAAAACCAC
>CAZHYX010000487.1:0-1833 GCA_964536675.1 uncultured Flavobacteriaceae bacterium | reverse complement strand
CAAAACTTTTAACAATTAATTGCTTATCCCTGTACTCGTTTATGTAGGTTAATGTTCTCTGAAAGTCTAAATCAATTACCTCTACATTATGGGTATTATTTAAGGCTGTGGCTATGTTCCAAGCAATGGTACTTTTTCCTACTCCACCCTTGGTATGTGCTATCACTATAATCATGGTTCGCTCCTTAGGTGCATTGTAACATTATGTATATAAAATGTATTATATGTGTATTCAATATGTATTTTATGCACCATGTGGCACACCGTGGCTGTACCGTGTACTACACCGTGTGAGGTTAGGTTTTGAGGGTACAAAATGGGGTTCACCCCTCACGGTGTAGCTATGGGTACATACACCGTGTAATGCCTATTTGGTGGGTGGTTCATGTGGGTACAGCACACAGTAAGACATACACCATAAGAGTGTAATGCTATAATAATAAAAAATCAATAAGGCTCACTATGTATGCTATTACTTTTGACCTAGACACAAATTGTTTAGGCAATGAATATCACAACACATCAAGCACCAATGCTTATGGAGATATTCGTAAATTTATGGAGAAAAATAATTTTATTTGGCAACAAGGTAGCGTATACTTTGGAGATGAAAACATGAACGCTGTTAAGTGTGTTATGACCATTCAAAAATTAGCCAAAAAATACCCTTGGTTTTCTGCTTGTGTGAAAGATGTTCGCATGTTAAGAATTGAAGAAAATAACGACCTAATGGACGCTATTAATTTTTAGAACTTAAGTTATTTTTGAGAGTTTTTTAGCTCTCAAATTTTTGTTATATTCTCTAATTATTCCCTGTTACAATATACTACCTATTTAACAAATACTCATTTAAATCTTTATGCTTTTTATAATGCACTCTTTTATCCACCACATTACTTAAATTATTCATAAAAAATTGCGTGGCTTCATTTCCTCTTTGGTCATTATCTAAGTAAAGTTCAAAAGCTTCAAAATTGCCCTGTATTGCCTTTAATCCTTTTTCTTGCATAGATGCACTATTCAATATTAAATAATTGCTTAAAGGGGCTGTTTTGTTAATTTCAAGATAAGATAAAAAATCCATGAAGCCTTCAAATATTTTTACTCTTTTATCTTTAGGATTTGGAAATATTGTTGAAATATCTTTTTTACCAAATGAGCCTTTAAAATATTTATTTCTAACTTCACGACCACCACTATCGTTAGCGAATGACAAAGCGAAATATGACTTATCATTTATCCTGTAATAAATCTCTGACACATACCTTTTAAGATTGATTAATATTAACCCTCTATCTTTAGTTAGGTAATCAATTAAAGCCTTGTTTTGAAGCTGTTGTGTTTTAACAATTTCATAGCTTTCTTCTTTTTGCTGATTAAAAGAAAAAGAGGTTGTAGGAGTTTTTGGGTCTTGTCCTGTAAGTTCTGTTATTTTTGCCTTAGCTTCAACGAATGAGATATTAAAATAGTTCATAATGAAATGAAAAATATTACCACCGTTTCCACTTGAATTATCTTTATAGTTAAATTCTCTTAGTGGGTCTTGTCCGTCCCATTGATTATTATTGAATACAAAACATGACGCTGTTTTTTCCTCAATGTTCCAAGGGCTTTTATATGTGGTTCGTGTTGGGGCTGTGGCTGTTGGGTTGTGTCCTAACTGTTGAAATAGTTGATTTAGCATTGTATATTCCTTGTGGGTGTACACTTTTTAATTTATGGTTGCTATACTGCTAAAAGATAAAGCCGACTAAAACTTTAATCTTTTAACTCTTTGGATTATTTTAAAATTGTCGTTTTAAAGTAGTTCTTCGGCTGTTTGATTTTCTATAG
>CAZHYX010000486.1:0-1836 GCA_964536675.1 uncultured Flavobacteriaceae bacterium | reverse complement strand
AGAAAACAGAAACTTCGCTGTTATTTAGTGTCCAGTTTATTGGGTATGGTTCACTCGGTGTTCTCGTGGCTCGCTTAGTGGCTTCGGTTAGAGTTTGGTGTGAATTGTGTGGAAAAAAGTTTTTTACAAATAATTAGTTTCATTCAATTAAAGAATTTTTTCGTTAAAAGATTCAAAAATATCTTCTAATAAGATTTTCATATTTTCAAAATTATAATTACTTACTTTGCTTTTATCACTAAAACATTCTATCAAGATTTTATTATATTGTTTTTGTATAGCACCTTTATTTTTCTTTGAAAAAGAGCCTTGATATTTTTCAACATTTTCATTAAAAGATTTCCACTGAACAGGAATATATTCACTTTCCTTTTTTAAAATATTTTCACAAAGATAAACCTCAATACTACAGGCAGAACCATTTATATTCAGTTTCTCAGTCCCAGTTGGACATATTGTTGGATAATTTTTTGCAATTTCAATATCAGGATATGTCTTGATACAAAAATTATTAGGTATATTTTTTAATTTTAATAACTCATTTTTACAAAAATTTTCTTCCGCATCATTATCAAATAAAACTATTACTTTATTAACAATCCCAGCAGAAATAAAAGATTTTAAATATGTGATAATTCTATTTGCACCTAACTCAAGATTTGATAGTTCTATATCTAAAAATGAAAAATATTTTGAATATTGAGGATATAATAACTCCATGCTTTTTTTAATAACCTCTGTATCATACTTTCCTTCTGTAAAAATAATAACTTTATCTTCTTTTGCTAAACTTTGTTCAGCAATTTTATCTTTTTCATCATAATAACCAGCATTTATTATTTCTGATACATCTACAAAAATATTAATATCCTCATTAACCTTTTCTAAAAACCCCCTTAAATAAAATCTATAATCTATATCAATACGTTCATCTGGATATTCCATTTCTTCTAAGGTGTATTTAATATATGGATTTTTATTTTTGAGTGTTTCTAATTCCTCAGAACTAATCATGTCTTTTGGAAAACCACAAGTAGACAAGTATTCTTTTTTTGGTTGAGAATTAGAAGAATTAAAAAAATAAATTTTTTTATCATAAATTTCTTTTAATGTTGTTAAATATTCATCAAAAGTGAAGTCGTTTAAAAATGTAGAAAAAGATTTTTTATCTATGTCCTCATACTCTTCATCAAAATTATCTAATTTATATTTCTTAGATTTAGAAAAATAATATTCTAAAGTTTTTAGATTAAATCCCATTATATTTAATCTTATTTTTATAGTTTTTACATCTGATTGGTAAATAATATTTTTATATTCATATTCTGAATTATCCTCATCGTGCTCTATGGTTTCTTCTCTATCTTCTTCTGTAAAAAGACTTATTATTGATGAGTCTACATAACTTTTCATTGAAAAAAAATTGTATTCATTTATTTTAAAATTTGCGTAACTTCCCATAATTATTTATAAAATTATTTCCCCTTTTTTTGTTTCTCGTAAGAACTAAAGATAAATTCCGTAAAAGTTTTTGCACTATTTACAACTAAAATCGCATGGTGTCTCTCTGCTATATCTTTTTTTGTAGCTTTTCCGTGTCTATCTCCTAAATCATTTCCTAATTCTGCTATCCCAGAAATCATTGAAAAAAGTCCACTGATAATTTTTTTTAAAGAGTTTTCTATTTTTCTATTTTTAGAAACTGATAAATTGAGCTCCTTGGAAATTCTTTTGTAAAGTGAATTTAAATCTCCATTAAATTTTTCATCTATTTTAAATAATTCAGACTCAATATGAAGCAGAACTGTTTCGACCAAAGATCTTGCATTTGTTATT
>CAZHYX010000485.1:0-1853 GCA_964536675.1 uncultured Flavobacteriaceae bacterium | reverse complement strand
TGCCAATTGTTTAGCAACGTCAACTGCTTCTTTATGATTATGAGCAACTCTACCGCGTTGGATTCTAACTCCAAAACTGTTTAAAATTTCCTTTCCTTGATATTCGTGTAAATTCATATTAATATTTTTGAAAATAAGTTAGTACAAAAATAACAAACCAAATGCGAATAGTAGACCATTATTTGAATAAAGTTTTATGAAAAAGTAATTTTGGAGATTGATTGCTTATTAACCTTTGGAATTTAGGATTTGTTTTTAAGAATTTCATTTTATTATAAATCATTTTATTTATGTAATTTCACATCCTTTATAATTAAACATGATTACGGCAAAAAATATTCATAAATTTTACGGAGACTTAGAAGTTCTAAAAGGTGTAGATGTACATATTAATCAAGGTGAAGTTATTGCTATTGTAGGCCCTTCCGGGGCCGGAAAAACTACCTTATTACAAATTTTAGGCACATTAGACAAGCCTACAAATAGTAATGATGCCACATTGATACTCAACGAGCAAAATGTATTACAACTAAAAGATAAATCTTTATCAAAATTTAGGAATGAACATATTGGTTTCATTTTTCAATTCCATCAATTATTACCTGAATTTACAGCTCTAGAAAACGTTTGTATTCCTGCTTTTATAGCTAAAAAGCAAAAAAAACTGGTAGAACAAGAAGCTGCAGAAATTTTAGATTTTTTGGGTCTTTCAGATAGAGTAGATCATAAACCTAGTGAACTTTCTGGTGGTGAACAACAGCGTGTAGCTGTAGCTAGAGCTTTAATTAATAAACCTATGGTTATTTTTGCTGATGAACCCAGTGGTAATTTAGACTCGGCATCTGCAAAAAATTTACATGAATTATTTTTTAAGCTTCGCGATGAGTTTAATCAAACTTTTGTTATTGTTACTCATAATAATGAACTGGCAAATATGACTGACAGAAAGTTAGAAATGCGTGATGGAAGGATTATATAAGTCTGAAGATAGAAGGCTGGCAATTTATTCTACAAATAAAAATTAATATGATTGGAATAATCAGCGCTATGCGTGAAGAAATGCAAACCTTGCTTGAAAATTTACAACAATCAGTAAGCTCAACTAAAGGTATGCGTACCTATTATTCAGGGAAACTTTTTAATATTGATGTAGTTTTGGTATTTTCACGTTGGGGAAAAGTTGCTTCTTCAACAACCGTAACCCAACTCATTAATGATTATGATATTGATGAAATTATATTTACTGGAGTAGCCGGAGCTATTTCTAAAAATTTAAATATTGGAGATATTATTATTGGTAAACATTTATATCAGTATGATTTAGATGCTAGTCCGCTTTTTAAAAAATTTGAAATACCATTGTTAAACAAATTATATTTTAAAACCTCAACTACGCATAGAGAACAATTATATAAAGCAACACAGTCATTTTTAGGTTCTTATTCTGATTTGATTGATAGAGAAAAGGCGCAATCATTTCACATTACATCTCCGAAAGTAATTATAAGTGATATTGCCAGTGGAGACCAGTTTATTTCTGATACAAATTCTATTTTAAAACTAGCAACTGAATTATCAACGGTTTCTTGTGTAGAAATGGAAGGTGCAGCTATAGCTCAAGTTTGTTATGAATATAATATTCCGTTTTCAATCATCCGAATTATATCAGATAAGGCAAATGACAATGCACATATAGATTTTCCGAAATTTGCTAAAGAAATTGCTAGTCATTATGCATTGGGAATCTTAGAAAATTATTGTAAGTAATGCCAGTATTAAAAAATTCTACTTACAACCCTTCATTTCTATTTAAAAACAAACATTTTAATACAGTTTATAGAACGTTATTTAAT
>CAZHYX010000484.1:0-1855 GCA_964536675.1 uncultured Flavobacteriaceae bacterium | reverse complement strand
AATTAATGGTTTTATTTTTTAGAAATTTTTTCATTTTATAAGATTAATATAAAAAGCTGAATACAATCAAAAACAAAGCCATATAAAAGTTGCAAATCATTTATTCATCAGGTCATGGGAATAAGTATTAATAAACTGTTAGACTCATGCTTTTAGACTTCACCTTAATTTTAGAAACTTTAAAATGGAAAAAATTGCAATTTTTGTTGATGTACAAAACATTTACTACACAACTCGTCAACATTTTCAACGACAATTCAATTACTGGGCTTTCTGGGCTCAAGCGACTACTAATAAAAAAGTGGTTGTAGCATTTGCTTATGCTATTGATAAAGGTGATAGTAAACAAGAAGGCTTTCAAAATACGCTAAGGAAAATAGGCTTTCAGGTCAAACTCAAACCTTATATTCAACGTAAAGATGGTTCAGCAAAAGGGGATTGGGACGTTGGCATTACCTTGGATGCAATAGAACATGCTGCAATAGTAGACACAATTATCTTATTATCTGGTGATGGCGATTTCGATTTATTATTACAAAAAGCACGGCAAGTTTATGGTGTTAAAACCGAAGTTTATGGCGTTACAAATTTAACAGCGCCAAGCCTGATTAATTCTTCTGATCGTTTTATTGCTATTACAAATAACTTGCTTCTGTAATATTTTTCCTTGCTTTTGGCTCTTATAAATTTCGAGTGGGAATTTAAGACTAGGCTTTTATAAACCAGCTAATTATTATGTTGAATCAATCAAAATTTTATACACGCAAAGCCTTATCAGATATAGCTATTGCCCAATATAAAGCTAAGAAAAATTACATACATTTAATCAACAGGTTAATTAATTTTACCTATTAAAAATGGATTTATTTGATTTGCTATCAACAAAATAATAAAACAAATATCATGAAATTAATTTTTGGAATAGGAATAATAATACTAACTATTACACAAGTACTGGCTGATACAAATAGTTTTCGTCTTGCAGAATTTAATGACTTTGGTGCATCACCTAAAACAATATCGTTTGATGATATTGGCGTAGGAGCAGTAAATGATGCAACTTTCTCATCTTTTGGCGTTGTTTTTTCACTGCAAGAAAGTAGCAGTATTATTGATGATAATAAACAAGTATCTACCGGAAATATTCTTGCAGAAAACCCTAATAGTCACTCCCTTTATATTCTCCCGGAAGGTTCAAATATTGGAGAAGGAATAATTAAAGCCCATTTTCTACGCCGGTGAGTGCTATTGGCATGACTGGAGTGGATGCTGATCAAGCACTATTTATTAAATTTTACGATATTTCAGGTAGATTACTCTATAAAACCAGATCACAAACAAGCAAATTTGTTGGCGCTATTTCTGATAGCACCAACATTTCTGCTATCACTGTAGAATTTGATCCCCTCAATTCTGATGCAGTATCAGGTTTTGCTATAGACAATTTTATTTTTAGTCGTGCCCCGATTGAATCAATAGCAATTAAGCCTAAATCTAGAGAAATTCTAGACACTGAAACATTTGATGTCGCCATTACTATAGGCTCTATTGTAGGAAATGCCGTTTTTTCACGAGCTACCTGGAATGGTTCAGATATTACAGACACCGCTCAAGACTGTCTTATCCCTGGAAAACGCGCTACAGGAGAGCTTACATTTCGATGCCCTAATATTAATTTGACACCGGGTGAATATAAACTAACAACTTTCTTTACTTTGGATAATAGCGCTACAATTCAAGATTCTGTCATTTGGAAAGTTGTAGAAACAGTCGAATAGATTCAATTTAAAGTGTTTTTTTCTGACCCTATTATAATTTAAATCATATCTATTTGATTTATTAATAGGTTAATAAA
>CAZHYX010000483.1:0-1856 GCA_964536675.1 uncultured Flavobacteriaceae bacterium | reverse complement strand
ATGTTTTGGGTCAATTAGGCAAAAAGAAAGGCTATAAACAAATGGTTGAGTTATATGATTTTATGATGAAAACGCTTGGTAAAAAATAGTTGGCAGTAAGTAGTGTTCAGTTAGCAGTCCAAACTGAATACTGCCTACTGAACACTAAGTATTTCATCCATTTCCTGCTGTAACTTCAAAGCACTTTCCATTGCCTTTTGAGCAAAATCTACTCCATTAGAAGCATAAATAATTCCTCTTGAAGAATTTATTAGTAATCCGATGTCATTATTTAATCCGTATTTACAGACGTCTTGTAAGTTTCCGCCTTGAGCACCAACTCCGGGAACCAATAAAAAATGATTGGGCACAATTTTTCTGATGGTTTTAAAATATTTAGGACGCGTAGCGCCAACAACAAACATTAAATTTTCAGCATTCTTCCACGTAAGTGCAGTTTCTAAAACATGCTCATATATTTTTTTGTTATCAGACTGTAATCCTTGAAAATCTAAGCCTCCTTTATTAGAAGTCAGTGCAAGTAGTATGGTGAATTTGTCTTTAAAATCAAGAAAAGGCTCTACAGAATCACTTCCCATATAAGGTGCAACTGTGATAGAATCAAAATTTAGGTCTTCAAAAAATGCTTTGGCATAGCGTGTTGAAGTATTACCTATATCACCGCGTTTGGCATCGGCAATTGTAAAAATTTCAGGGTGGTTTTGATTTAGGTAATCGATGGTTTTTTTTAGTGCTTGCCAACCTTTAATTCCGTAAGCTTCATAAAAAGCGATGTTGGGTTTGTAGGCAACAGTTAAATGATGTGTAGCATCGATGATTTGTTTGTTAAACTCAAAAATAGGATCGTCTAAAGTCAATAAATGAGGTGGAATCTTATCTAAATCGACATCTAAACCAATACATAAAAACGATTTCTTTTTTTTGATCTGGTCAACGAGTTGCTGTTTTGTCATTATAAGCAGAGTAAATGGTTTAGCAAAAGTAATAAAATTATAAACAGATGTATAGCCGATTTAAATAATGTAATTTTGTTTGAGTTAATAAATTAAATAATAACTAAAATTTTAAGCCCTTCCCTTGGGAAGGATATAGGATGGGGATATGAGAAAAAAGATAGTAGCAGGTAACTGGAAAATGAATAATGACAAAGCTGAGTCAAAAATGCTGGTTAAGAATATTAAAGATTCAATTAAAGGATTAGAGCTTGAAAATACGCGTGTAATTATTGCTCCAACCTTTGTATTTCTTCAACGAACAGCTAAAAAAGTTAAAAAATCAACTATTGAAGTGGCAGCACAAAATATGCATCAAGCAGAAAGTGGCGCATTTACAGGTGAAATTTCGGCAAGTATGTTAAAATCTATTGGTGTGAATTTGGTAATATTAGGTCATTCTGAACGTAGAGAATATTTTGGTGAAACCGATGAGTTCTTAGCTCAAAAAGTAGATGTTGCATTAAAACATGAATTAGAAATTATTTTTTGTTTTGGAGAAGTTTTAGAAGACAGAAAAAGTAATAATCACTTTAAAGTTGTTGAAACTCAAATTAAAAAAGCATTATTTCATTTGAATTCGGAAGATTGGAAACATATCATTTTAGCATACGAACCTGTTTGGGCAATTGGTACCGGTGAAACGGCAACGCCAGATCAAGCGCAAGAAATGCACGCTTTTATTCGCGAATTAGTAGCCGAAAGGTATTTGAGTGAAGTAGCTGAAGAAGTTTCTATACTTTATGGGGGTAGTGTTAAACCTGCAAATGCACAAGAAATATTTTCGAAAGAAGATGTTGATGGTGGTTTAATTGGAGGTGCTGCTTTAAATGCAGATGATTTTACGGCAATTATTAAGGCTAT
>CAZHYX010000482.1:0-1872 GCA_964536675.1 uncultured Flavobacteriaceae bacterium | reverse complement strand
AAATTATTTTGAACTCACTTAAATTTTCATACAAATGAAAAAATTCATTATTATCGTTCTGTTACTCATTAGTTTTTTAGGATATAAATACGCTTTTAGAGCTCCTAAAGATATTAGTAAAGCAACACCAAAATTTACTGTTGAAGCCGTTCAATTAGCTGAAAAATTTTCTAAAAATATTGTATCTGCTGACTCAATATATAAAAATAAAGTCATAGAAGTTAAAGGTTTGATTACAGAAATTGATGGTAATAGTTTTACATTAAATGAAAAAATATTCTGTAAATTTCCTGAAAAAATTACTGCAAAATTAAACGATAATATAACTGTAAAAGGTCTATATATAGGTTATGATGATTTATTTGAAATTGTTAAACTAGACCAATGTTCAATGGTAGAGTAAATTTATTCTAATAAAAAACCTTGCTCTTTCCATTCTAAAATTACGTCAATAGTACTTTGAGGCATTTTTCCAGTTTGAGGCATTATATTAGGATCACCATCAGGTAGTTGAATTCTAAAAAGTAATGTACCATTTTCGGCTTTATCTTTTACCTGCTCAAAAGTTTCTAACGGAAACGGTCCTATCGGATTTAATCCACTATTATGACAAACTACACAATTATTATCAATAATTGTCTTGACATTACCCATATAAGTAACGCTACTTAAATCAATATCATCAATTAAATCATCTTCACTAACACTAGTACAGCCAACTATTAGCAGAAATAAAAACAATATTATTAAACCTATATTTTTCATATTCTGTTTAAATTTAGTAAATTTATAGTAGTTTTATATACATTATAGTAATAAAATTATGAAAACCTTTTTCTTTTTATCATTTTTTTTCTTATCATTTTTATCATTTTCGCAAGATGATTTACTAAATGAATTGGAAGAAGATGCAAAAGTTGACAGTACAGTAATCGCTGCTTTTGATGCCTTAAAAATCATAAATTTAGAATCTACAAAACTTGCCGGTAAAAATGATTTTTATTTTTTAATTGCACATCGTTTTGGTTCTGTAAAAAATGGTTTTGATGACTTATTCGGATTAGATCAAGCAACCATTAAATTTAGTTTCTTTTATGGTATTAATGATTGGTTAACACTTGGTGCTGCACGAAGTGAATTTAGAAAGACATACGATCTTTCTGCAAAATATAGATTAAAGCGACAGATTAAAAATGGTTTTCCGTTTACTATTGTAGGTTTTAGTACAATTGCAGTAAATACTGCTTTAGATAAAGATGAACTACCTAAATTAGAATTTCAAAACCGATTAACGTATTTAACTGAAATCCTAATATCCAGAAAATTTAACAGCAATTTATCACTACAATTCTCGCCAATATTTATACATGAAAACTTTGTTTTTGATAATAATCAAGATAATAGTCAGTTTGCTATGGCTCTAGGTGGAAGGTATAGAATAAAAAAAGGATTGGCATTGACAGCTGAATATGGTCATCATTTTAATAGAGCTAGTGGAAGTCCATTTGAAAACCCAGTATCTATAGGTCTAGATGTTCAAGTGGGTGGACATGTTTTTCAGCTTATTTTTAGTAGTTCTCAACAATTAAATGACTCACATTATATAACAAATAGTACAGGTGATTGGTTTGATGGTGATGTTTTCTTCGGATTTAACTTGTACAGAGTATTTTAACCAAGATTTTATGACATTGAAAAAGTAGTATAAAAAATCTAACAGTAAAACCCTTCCGCCCACGCTTAGGACGTGGTCACCTTCTCTCTTCGGGGAAGGAGTTGATTCTAAATTCTTAATCAAATATTTGATTTTTCACGCTAAAACTCCCCTCCTTTTTTAAGGAGGGGTGGATTTTTGTGAGCAAAAATTCGGGG
>CAZHYX010000481.1:0-1882 GCA_964536675.1 uncultured Flavobacteriaceae bacterium | reverse complement strand
CTGAAATAGATCAATATATGGCAGAAGGAATTACCATCCAGTATTTGTTTTACCCAAGAGCAGGAAAAGGCTCTGATTCATACAATAAAGCGGTTTCTGTATGGTGTACAGATGATAGAAATGCTGCATTAACTGCAGCAAAACAAGGAAAAATGCCTGAATCTAAAAGCTGTGAAAATCCAGTGGATAAACATATGCAATTGGGTGTTGAATTTGAAGCCAGAGGAACACCTATGATAGTGACTGAAAAAGGTAATATTTTTCCTGGCTATGTACCTGCCAGTAAATTAGCTCAAGCATTAGCAAGTGAGTAAGATATTTTATTAGCTTGTTAAGGCAACACGCAATAAATAACCCACCATTATTACTTGTCTTTTTGTTTGTCTTCAGCGTTGCAACTCCGGTTACATAGCCTGCTATGCGCCCTACGTTGCGCCTTGAATACAAACAAAAACCCTGCCTGATGATATTGCTGGGTTATTTATTGCGTGTTACCTAAGAAGTCTCTGACCTTGGCGCTAACCTTGCATTTTCCTTAAACGGAATATCAGTTGCGTCAAGGATGGTGCGCCTATACTGAGACGAATTGATAATTCGTAGGCACAGCTCTGTATACAACACCCAAAGCAGTTTGTATACATTTATTATTTATCGACACGGGATATATCTTTTTCTGAAATGTGATTCAGAATTTATTGATCAAGACAATGCCATCATCATTTGCCTTTTCATATACCCAACATCGGCAGGTTTTTTCTAAGATGATAAGTAAGAGACAAAGAAATACAATGTTTTAGCTCTTCAATAGGTAGCTCATCATCTTCATTAAATATAATAGCCCGATTGCCTTCAAAATTAAATTTATCTTGATATATTTCTTTAAATGTATCAACTAACTTTGTTTTACAGTGAAAATATATAGCGTATTGATTTGGGTTTGATTTTTTCCAATCAATTCGTATTGTACTTGCATATTTAGAGAGATAGCTCGGTTCTCCCCATTTTAGTGTTTCTTCCAGTTTGATTACACTGTCAGTTTCTAATGCTGTATCTAAAATTAGTTGGCGAAGGAGTAATAATTTTTGACATATGGATTCTGGATAATTATTGAATACTTTTTCAACTTCTGGGCTTTGAAATTTATCCATACTTGCTATTCATAACAAAATCTAAGTGCATGTTGATTATAATGCATTTTTTAGAACTTCATATCTAAATGGCTTACCCCTAGAAGTAGAATCCCAGCCATGTTCTATTGCTTGGTTAATATTCTACAACCTCCTTTGATTGAATTTTGGGTCTTTGTTTTTGTGGTGTTGATCTTCTTGATAAAATCTCAAATGACAATTGAATTAATAAGACTTTTTGGTGTTCTTTGATTGATTCAACCGATAATTGTACTCCTTGCCATCTATCTTCATGACACCATTGTGGTTGGCGAGAAACTCTCCACTTATAGTTTAAGTTATTTATCTCGACAACCACCCAGTTATCTTTCATTTTTTTCACCAAACATCAGGTAAAACCTTTAAGCCTATACAACAAATCCAGAGCCTGTCTAGGACTCAAATCATCAGGTTTTATTTCCTCTAAAAGACACACTGCAGGATGACATTCTTTAGTAGAAAACAAATCTAATTGATTAACCCCTGATTCCTGTTGCTGTTCAATATAAGCGCTATCTTCTAATTGATGTAACTTGTTTTTTGCATTTTCAATAACAGAATCGGGAACGCCTGCTAAAGAGGCTACTTGTAAGCCATAACTTTGGCTGGCAGGCCCTTCTTTTACACTATGCAGGAAAATGATTTTATCGCCATGTTCCTTTGCATCCAGATGGACGTTATGAATATTTTTATGTTCATCAGGTAACGAGGTTAAT
>CAZHYX010000480.1:317-1887 GCA_964536675.1 uncultured Flavobacteriaceae bacterium | reverse complement strand
ACTTACAAAACTGCCAACCCGAGCTGAATTTCTGAAGATGCTTGAAGATAAAATTGATCAATACAAAAATGAGTCTTCACCTTTCTTGTTGATGTTAGTGAGTCTTGATGCCTACCGATATTTGTCAGAAAATGCCAAAAAAGATAGTGTTGAGCAAATGGTAATAAAAATTGCCGATGTGATTAAGCAGGAAATCAGATTGCCGGTTGATTCCGTCGCCCGTTATGATGCGGCTACCTTTGCCATTATTTTACCGGGTTCTAAGATTGATGTAGCTGAGATTATTGCTAAGCGGATTCGTGAAAATGTGCTAACTCAAAGAATAGTGTCGGGTAATAAATCAATTATTAGTATTGGTGTGGCTGAGTACCCTACCCATTTAAACTGTGACGATGACGAAAATTTTCAGCATCACATCAAATCAATATTACAAAGTACAGACAAGGCAGTCAAGCAGGCTCAGCAACAAGGAAAAAATGGCTTTTATTGTGCAACCGTCCCCGTTACTTCCTGATTATGATTGTCCTAGAGGTCGTTATTGGAACGCTATTGATGTTAGGCGTTTATATTTTTTTAAGTCTAACAGGCGTAGTACTCATGTCCTATTTGACCAGAAAATCATTACAAGTACTTTACTATACCTTGTCGATACGAGAGCGCATTCGAAAACAAAGACTTCAGTTTGTGCAAAAAAAACAAACACTGGAAAAACGTTATCAGAGTAAAAAAAATCAGTTCAAGCTAAAAACTGCTAATCAACAACAGTCTTTCTACGATGCTAATACAAAAGCTCAACTGCTTCATTTAGCCAGAGAGACTCACAAAAAATTACGCAGTAAACAAAATAATATCCCCCCAGATATTCAGTATTCAACTAAACAGGCAGTCAAACAATGTGTTAATCAACTGGATATGGAAAGACTCATTAATATCAACTTAAGTCTAACTTCCCCGTTAAATAAACTGCCTCATTCACAACAAAGTACGAAAAAGGTCAATCAAACAATCCAAAATGAATGGTTCTAATATTGGTTCATTTTTTGCAAACTTGTTCAATTCAGCCAAATCGGAAAATCTGCGCTGGCAGCAAGATAAGCAAGACGAAATCCAGACATTGAAAAATACCAAGGCTCTGGAAAAACAGTCCTTGCAAGCGGAGCTGAAAAAACGGCAAGTGCAATTCGAACACGAACTTGCAAAAATGAAACAGTGCCATGGCACAGATTTAACAATGCTTAGGGCGCAATCTGAACAACAACTCCGCGATTATAAACAATATCTGGATTCAATAGACCAGTTAAAAACTCTGATACAGGACAGTTACTCGCATCTGCCAAGTGCCGTTTCCTTATTGATCCATCATCACGCTAAACAGATGTTAAATCTAATGTGGGAGTGCGAGGATTTTCAGGAGAAGTTAGGTCACGAAGCGAAGTTAATTGAATTGATGACAGCAGTGCATCAGGATACCCTGGATTTGCCTAAAGTAAATGATAAGCAACAATTTCCAAAGCGAACGCTGAGATTAATTAAGAGTGATTGACTATGTTTTATTTTGCGGCCTTAACCC
>CAZHYX010000480.1:0-307 GCA_964536675.1 uncultured Flavobacteriaceae bacterium | reverse complement strand
TAAAATTTTAGCATTAACAGTGGTTCAAAGTTAATATTCTGCTTTGTATAAACAGTTGTATAGCCTGCTATACGCCTTGAAGACAAACAAAAATTGGTAAATTTATTTCGTCAAACCACCTTAAGCCGAACAGCGATAATTTTAAAGCATTGTCTAATCAGGTTTTTCCAGTTTGAGTATCATCACTTACTTTATTTTGATTCCAGCGACTATTTTCCATCCCTTATCTTGTCGATACTATTGACTCCTTATACGAACTTTGATAATTTCTGGATTCACGAAAAAGATATTTATTTGTCCTAACCCT
>CAZHYX010000479.1:0-1888 GCA_964536675.1 uncultured Flavobacteriaceae bacterium | reverse complement strand
ATAAAATTCCTTCTCTGTTAAATAGTTTGCTATTCTTTTCGCTGATTCGTTCAAGTAATGCTACGTCCAATACAGATTGCACACTATCAAAATTGCACTTACTGCCCAACCATACAATCCAATCTCGTTGTTCATCAAGAGATAAGTTGTTTTTCTCAAAAATGGTAAATACGTTTTGTGGTAAAGTGGCGAATAATTCTTCTTCGTCGTATCTGGAATTGGAAATGCAACCAATTTTTCCAAGCAGGAAAAAATTCTGACAACTCCACCAGGTCTTGAGGGGTGATCGCGTCAAATCTCATCTCTATATGGAATTTGTCTATTTCGTCAAATAAAAATTGAGCTTCTTCGGGTCCTTCTCTTTTCGCATACTCTAACACAATCTCAATCAGTGATCTTGTTTTGCCGTAAGAGTCTTGATCGGTAGTCTGGTAAATTTTCCATGCACGACTCGGATTGTAAATAGCGGTTATGGCCGCAATCTGATTTATTTTATATTTTCTGGTAAAATCATACTTGTCATTTTCATCGCTAACGCTTTTTTCTAGTAAAGCGAAGGCTTGATCTGGGTCTTGATGTGCAAGCACAGGAATTAATATTCGTGCAGAGTCTTTCCATTGGTCAACTCTGCTCGAATAAAAGAGATTTTTTTTATCTATATTTTCTGGAGCCATGATTTCAAGGGCGCGCTCTGCTTCTGTAATAAATTGTTGGCCTATTTTGAAGTTTCCTGTCCTAAACATAGCATCGGCAATACGCGAATATACCTCTACCGCTCGCTCTGGCATTGGCCAATAATATTTTTCTTTTTGGACAATATATTTTTCAGTTATTGTTTGAATTAATTGTTGCGGATCAATTTTTGCAATTTCTAATCCAGTCGTAACAATGTGCGAGACATCTCCACGCTCAACAGCCACCCGATAAGCTGACTCGACATCGCCTAATTCAAGATATTTTCTGATAGTCGCATCAATTGGTTTGGTATCAGTGGGGTCTTCTGCTACTTTAAATTCTCGCAACAATTCTTCTGCTCTTTAAGGATTTACTCTCGCATATTTTTCCACTATGTAGCATTTTGCAATGAATCCATTGTTCCTGTGCCAACCATCCAAACTTTGGTCGGCCGATGCGTTATTTATTGCCAGTTGCAGTAACCTATCGGAAACATCGGGAGCGGATTCTCTGAGCGCAATTGCGGCCCCTGCTATGTTTGTTGGATAATAATCGAAATCCTGCTTTTCTGTGTAATCGTTTTTAAGAATTTTGTTCGCAAAAGTCTCTATTGTAGAAACAAAATTATCAAAATCTACTCCAACATCAGGTCTCATTTTTGCCAACGTTGCAAGTTCCGCCAAAATCTGAATACGCGGGATTTTTTCTTGTAGAACAATCCGCAGGGCGGTTTTAAGATTCATTTCAGCAATTAAGCGGATAATATCCGGATTCAAATAGCCTTGCCCGGCCTCACCTTTATTGCGATTACGACCAATGGAAGTAATGATTGTATCCAAAAATATTTTTTCTTCCGGCTTAAGATCGAGTAATTCAACATTTTTCTCTACTTCAGAAGCTTGCTCTGCTTGTATAAGTTTTGGTTGTTTAAGATTTTCTGGCATAGTCGCTAAATTAAATCCTCAACAGACGCATTAAGCGCCTTAGCTTTTTTTGAGTGTATCAATCGTCGGATTATCCTGCTTTCCCGCCTTAATGCTAATAATAGTGTTGTTGAAAACATTGGCAAGCCGAGCCAATTTCTCTTGGGACAAGCCCAGCTTTACCCTAAGCTACTTTACTTTCTTAGTAACATCATATTGTAGCACACTTGTATTATAAAGAAAGAGCTCAGTGATCCGAGATCCGAGCTCTTTTTTATTTTTATTATAAC
>CAZHYX010000478.1:0-1889 GCA_964536675.1 uncultured Flavobacteriaceae bacterium | reverse complement strand
ATATTATCACTGGTGAAATGAAATTATTATATGAAAACCCAGGAAATATTACAGGTTGGGGTACAGATCATAAAGGTAATCTTCGTTTGGCCTATGTAACTAATGGTGTTGACAATACTATAATGTATAGAGAAAGTGAGGATAAACCATTTACAGAAGTTATAACAACTAATTTTAAAGAAACACTTTCTCCACAGTTTTTCGATTTTGATAACGGACATATAGTTTATGCTGTATCAAACTTAGGTAGAGATAAAGCGGCAATTGTAAAATATGATTTAAAGGAAAAGAAAGAGCTTGAAGAAATTTTTATTGATGATGAAGTTGATGTTAGCGGAATTTCATATTCAACCAAAAGGAAAGTACCTACAGTAATTACTTATACAAAAGCTAAACTTAATCGTAAGTTTTTAGATAAGGAGACAGAAAATATTTTCTCTAAGCTTGAAAATGAATTAGGCTCTGACAATGAATACTATATAACTTCAACAAATAAGAATGAAGATAAATTTTTAATATACGTAAGTAATGATAAATCTAGAGGGTCTTATTATTATTATAACAAAAATGATGATAAAATTGACCATTTAGCAGATTTGAGCCCTTGGATTAAACCTGAACAAATGGCCGAAATGAAACCTATTAGTTATATTTCTAGAGATGGGCTAAAGATTAACGGATATCTTACCTTACCAATTGGTAGAGAAGCTAAAAATTTACCGGTTGTTATAAATCCACATGGTGGACCTTGGGCTAGAGATAATTGGGGTTTTAATCCTGAAGTACAGCTACTGGCTAATAGAGGTTATGCAGTATTACAAATGAACTTTAGAGGGTCGACCGGTTATGGAAAAAAATTCTGGGAAAGTTCATTTAAAAAATGGGGTCAAGAAATGCAAGATGATATTACAGATGGTGTAAAGTGGTTAATTGATGAAGGTATTGCCGACCCTAAGCGCATTGCCATATATGGAGGAAGCTATGGTGGTTACGCCACCTTGGCAGGAATAACAAATACTCCTGATTTATATGCAGCGGCAGTTGATTATGTTGGTGTCTCAAATCTATTTACCTTTATGGAAACAATTCCACCTTATTGGGAACCTTATAAGAAAATGTTGTATGAAATGGTTGGTGACCCTAATACGAATGATAGTATAATGATGAGAGCTAATAGTCCTGTTTATAATGTAAATAAGATTAAAACTGCTTTGTTTATTGCACAAGGAGCAAATGACCCTCGTGTTGTACAAGCAGAATCTGACCAAATGGTAGAAGCTTTACGTAAGAATGGGGTTACAGTACAGTATATGTTAAAAGAAAATGAAGGCCATGGTTTTCATAATGAAGAAAATCGTTTTGATTTCTATAATGCAATGACCGATTTTCTAGATAAAAATATGAAAGCAAAACCTGAGAAGATTAAGACCTAACCTTTAATTTATTAGTTAACGAAAAAGCCTGTCATTCCAGTAACTGGAATGACAGGCTTTTATTTTATCTTGATAATTTAATTTTCTCAGCTTAAAACTTCTGCAACTTTTTTACCAATTTCAGCTGGAGAATTAACTACATGAATTCCGTTTTCAGCTAAGATAGCCATTTTGGCTTGTGCCGTATCATCATCACCCCCTACAATAGCTCCGGCATGCCCCATGGTTCTTCCTTTAGGTGCTGTTTGTCCAGCAATAAACCCAACAACTGGTTTTCTATTACCATCAGCTTTTATCCACTTTGCAGCATCGGCTTCTAACTGACCTCCAATTTCACCAATCATAACGATACATTCAGTATCATCATCATTCATTAATAATTCAACAGCTTCTTTTGTTGTAGTACCAATTATTGGATCTCCCCCAATACCGATTGCAGTAGTAATACCCAGCCCT
>CAZHYX010000477.1:0-1890 GCA_964536675.1 uncultured Flavobacteriaceae bacterium | reverse complement strand
AACGGTTGAAAAAGAAGAATTTAATCATGTAGTAGAACAATTTGCAGACTTGAAGATTTTACGTTATCAAATTCCCGGCTTTGATGAACTTACCTTAAAAGAAAAAAGTTTAGTCTATTATTTAGCACAAGCCGGTTTGGCTGGTCGTGATATTATGTGGGATCAAAACTATCGTCATAATTTAAAAATAAGAAATGCGCTCGAAAATGTATACACCTCTTTTAAAGGTGATAGAACTACAAATGACTGGAAAACATTTGAAGTTTATTTAAAACGTGTTTGGTTTTCAAACGGAATTCACCATCATTATTCAAATGCTAAAATTAAGCCTAAGTTTTCGCCTGAATATTTAAAAATATTATTAGCAGAGACCAATACCCGTCTTGAAGGAGAAGCTTTTGATGTTATTTTCAATGATGCTGATAATAAAAAAGTAAACAAGAAAAAAGGTACTGATAATGTTGCTTCATCTGCCGTAAATTTTTATGACCCTACCATAACAGATGCTGATGTTGAAGCTTTTTATAAAACCGCATATAAAGGACCGAAAGACCAACCAATAGAAGCTGGCCTAAACTCAAAACTAGTAAGAGAAAATGGTAAAGTTGTTGAAAAAGTATGGAAATCTGGCGGTATGTATGGAAAAGCAATTGATGAAATTATAAAATGGCTTGAAAAAGCAAAAGGAGTAGCTGAAAATGAAAAACAAGCCAAAACATTAGGCCTATTAATTGAATATTATAAAACCGGAAGTTTAGACACTTGGGATCTGTACTGTATTGAGTGGGTAACCTCAACTGATGGAAATATTGATTGGATTAATGGTTTTATAGAAGTATATAATGACCCTAAAGGATATAGAGGTTCTTATGAAAATATTGTTCAAATTAAAGATTTTGATATGTCTAGAAAAATGGCCGTTTTATCAGAAAATGTACAATGGTTTGAAGATAATGCTCCTATAATGAATAGCCAAAAAAAGGATAGTGTTGTTGGTGTTTCTTATAAAACTGTAAATGTTGCCAGTGAAGCCGGCGATGCTTCGCCAAGCACACCAATTGGTGTTAATCTACCTAATAATAACTGGATTCGTCAACAACATGGAAGTAAATCAGTTTCATTGGGTAATATTATTGAGGCGTATAATAATGCAGGTGGTAGTGGACGGTTAAAAGAGTTTGCTCACGACAGTTTAGAAATTGAATTAGAAGAAAAGTACGGTAAGCTTGCCGATAAATTACATACTGCGTTACACGAAGTAGTTGGTCATGCATCTGGACAAATAAATAAGGGTATTGGACAACCAAAAGAAACCTTAAAAAATTATGCCTCTACTATGGAAGAAGGTAGAGCTGATCTTGTAGGTTTATACTATTTAATGGATCCTAAATTACAGGAATTGGGTTTAGTTGACGATTGGGAAAAAATAGGTAAAGCTGCTTATGATGGTTATATCCGTAATGGATTAATGACTCAACTAATTCGCATAAATCTTGGTGATGACATTGAAGAAGATCATATGGTAAACAGACAATGGGTTTCTGCATGGGCTTTTGAAAAAGGAAAAGCCGATAATGTAATCGAAAAAATCACCAGAGACGGTAAAACATATTATAACATAAATGACTATAAAAAGCTTCGTGAGTTATTTGTACAATTATTACATGAAACACAACGTATAAAATCTGAAGGCGATTTTAATGCAGCTCAAGAACTTGTTGAAGGTTATGGTATAAAAGTAGATCAAGCAATTCATGCTGAAGTATTGAAACGCAATGAGCAGTTTAAATCTGCTCCTTATAGCGGATTTATAAATCCGGTTTTAGCACCTGAAATCA
Source organism: uncultured Flavobacteriaceae bacterium (assembly GCA_964536675.1). Taxonomy (GTDB): domain Bacteria; phylum Bacteroidota; class Bacteroidia; order Flavobacteriales; family Flavobacteriaceae; genus Aureibaculum. The sequence goes on along the minus strand of CAZHYX010000477.1, from coordinate 52 downwards.
ATGAAAAAGGTGAAATAACTGATATTAAAGTTACACAACCTGAAGGTTTTGA
>CAZHYX010000476.1:0-1890 GCA_964536675.1 uncultured Flavobacteriaceae bacterium | reverse complement strand
CCCTATTGAGTTTTTTCTCTTTAGTATCTGTTAGTGTAGTTGAATTCATTAAACAAATTCCTTTTATAGTATCTGAGTAGGTTTCTGCAAAAGCGAGACCAACATAACCGCCCATACTATGTCCAACAAAAATATATTTTCGCAATCGTAAATGATTTAAAATTGCTTTTACCATTTGTGCCTGATCTTCCATAGTATGGATATAACCTAAATTTTCAGACGCACCATGACCTAATAGGTCAATAGTAATAACACGGTTTTTTTTTGCAAGTTCTGGCGCAATGTTATTCCACATGCCTAAGTTTTCTAGAAAACCATGTAGTAGAATCACAGCTCGACCTTTACCGGCTGAGGTATATCGAATCAGAGTGTTTTTATAATTGAAAAAATGATACATGGCACAAAAATAAGTATCTTGGCTCAAATAATTTTTAAAGAATGAATAAAACTACCCAAACACTTATCATTGGCTTTGCCTTATTTTCAATGTTTTTTGGTGCTGGTAATTTAATTCTTCCACCTTTTTTAGGATTTAAATCAGGTGGTGACTGGTTTTTAGTAACAATTGGTTTTGCTATTACAGCGGTTATTATTCCTATTTTAGGAATTGTAGCACACGCACGTTTACAAGGTACCATGTATGATTTTGGTAAAAAAGTATCTCCTACTTTTAGTTTACTTTATTGTTTGATTGTATATACAATTTCAATTAGTTTACCAGCGCCCAGAACGGCTTCGGTTACCCATGAAATGGCAATTGCACCTTTTTTTAATGTCAGTTCTTTAGCAACCAGTAGTATTTACTTTGCATTGGTATTTTTATTTGTGATCAATCGTTCAAAGATTTTAAACCTTATCGGAAAATTTTTAACACCTTTAATTATTATCATTCTCTTTTTGATTATTATAATCGGAATTTTTTCTTCACATACCGAAATGAACCCTTCATTATTTAAAACACCTATAGTTGACGGATTGTTAGAAGGGTATCAAACTTTTGACGCTATCGGTGCTATAGTTGTTGGTGGTGTATTGATTATATCATTAAACTTAAAAGGGTTGACTGGATTCAAAGAAAAAAAAGAAATCATTACCAAAGCAGGAATTATTGCTGGATTAGGACTACTAACGATTTATGGAGGCTTGATAGTAGTTGGTGCTTTGTATAATAGTCAGTTTGGCGAAGAAATTACCCGAACACAATTATTATCAGGCTTGAGTTTAAAAACCTTAGGAACTATTGGTACTACATTTTTAAGTGTGCTGGTAGCATTAGCATGTTTTACCACGGCTGTTGGAATCATAACCGGAACAGCAGATTATTTTAAAGGATTGTTTAAAGAATCACAACTAGCGTATTTAATAACTGCAATTATTGCTTGTGTGCTAGGTATTGTAATAGGGCAGTTTGATGTACATTATATTATCAATATAGCTGTACCGGCTTTGATGTTTATTTATCCAATTACTATTGTACTAATCTTATTAAATGTATTGCCAGAAAATTATGCTAGCCCAATAATTTTTAAAACAGTTGTTTTTGTAACAATGTTATTTAGTTTACCCGATTTTTTAAACACTATAGGTTATGGAAATAGTATCAAAAGTATTGTTGATTTTATTCCTTTAGCTCAACATAGTTTGGATTGGGTGTTGCCGGCGTTGCTGACTTTTTTGTTGGTGAATTTACTAAGAAGAAAAGAAGCTTAATTTTAGTTACGCTTATCGTTTACTGTATGGTTAGTGGCGTTTTTAAAAGACTGAACTTAGGTTAAGCACAAAACTTAATTTATTGAAGTTATTAACATAGCGGTAATATAATTAGATTTATATACTTATATTAAGTATCTTTAAGCATGGAAAAAATGGATTTTAGATCAGTTGATTCAG
>CAZHYX010000475.1:0-1897 GCA_964536675.1 uncultured Flavobacteriaceae bacterium | reverse complement strand
AGACCGTTCAAATAGTGAGATACTCGTAAACCTTATCATCAAGAAATCTATTTTACTACTTAGCGATGGCTCACAAGAATTACTTAAACTTCAAAACCAAATTCAAGAGCGTTACTTAGTTAACTTCTCTGCTTTTCAATCTTTGGCTGACTTTTGGGGTTTAAAACAACATTTTCCCGTAATGCCCATAGACAAACTGAACATTAAAGCCACTAATCCTGCAACCCTTTGGGACATAACTTGTGATTCTGATGGAGAAATTCCATTTAACGACAATGCCCCTTTATACTTACATGATATAGACGTAAAAAAAGATGAATATTTCTTAGCCTTTTTTCTAACAGGAGCTTACCAAGAAGTTTTAGGCATGAAACACAACCTTTTTACCCACCCTACTGAAATTACGGTAGATTTTGATGAAAATGGAAAATTTAGCTTTTCAAAACTTGTGAAAGCGCAAAGTACCCTAGATGTTTTACATGATATAGGCTATGAAAGAACTGCTTTAAGCAAAGAACTTTTGGAGAAGTTGGAGCTTTACTTAAATGAGAATAGTTATTTGAAGACTGTTATTGCTTCGACGTAACTCGAAGTATTTTTAAAACTACATATTTATACCCTACTTTTTATATGCTATAATAAAATAAAAATAAAGGAGACTTACAATGACAACACAATGAATAGAATTAAACATAAGTAACGATATTTTTGATAAAGTTATGTTTTTCTTGGAGAACTTACCAAAAAATAAAATAAGTTTTAACTTTGAGCCTTCTCCGAAAAAAGAACAAAGTAATGATATTTTTTCTCAAACAGCAGGACTTTTAAGCTCACAAGAAATAGACCCTATAGAATGGCAAAATAAAATACGAAGTGAGTGGAATGATAGATGAAATATTTAGTTGATTCAAATATAATTATCTATCATCTTAACCATGAATCTATTGCTACAAAATTTTTAAGTCAGAACTATTATCAAATTGCTATTTCACAAATTGCCTATGTGGAGGTTCTTTCATTTCCTGTTACAAAGAAAGAGGAAAATGAAGTAAAAAAGCTTCTGTCTAAATTTAAAATCATAGATGTTACACAATCTATCTCAAACCAAGCAGTTAAAAATAGAAAAATCAAAAAAATCAAACTTCCTGACAATCTCATTGCGTCAACAGCCATGGTTAATGGTCTTACTATTGACACGAAAGGTCAAAGATTTTAAAAATTTTGAATGTTATTATGATATAATCTAAGCATGAAACTTGAATGGGACAAACAAAAAGAGGATAGTAATATCCAAAAACATGAAGTTACTTTTGAAGAAGCATCTTATGTATTTTCTGATATTTATGCCTTGAGTAGATTTGATGAAGAGCATTCAGAAGATGAAGAGAGATGGGTTTTACTGGGTAAGTCACTTAACAAAACACTTCTTTTAGTTGCCCATACATTTAGAGACAACAATGGGGTAGAGTTTACAAGAATTATCTCTGCTAGAAAAGCCACAAATAATGAGCAAAAAGCATACCAAAGGAGGTGTCCACTATGAAAGAAGAGTACGATTTTACAAATGCAGAACAGGGTAAATTTTATGTACCTATTGAAGAGTTAGATATTCCAATATATTTAGATGATGAGGTAAAAAAATTCTTTTTAGAAAAGCTTAAAAACAAAGATTCTAATTTCTCTTTAAATAGTATCATCAATGCTTTATTGATGAAAGATATTGAGATTTCTAAGAAATTGGCGATTTAGTAGGTGTGACCATGTCACACATCAAAACCATACATTATCTTTTTCTTACTGCCTAAAATTTTCATTCAATTCAAATCCAAATATGGCGTGTGACACGGTCACACCTACGGGTTTAATCAAAAAAATTAAACTTCCTGATAATCTGATT
>CAZHYX010000474.1:0-1902 GCA_964536675.1 uncultured Flavobacteriaceae bacterium | reverse complement strand
GAACATAAAAACCATTCTTATATTCCATTATTAAGTCATCAAAAAAAGCTTTCATAGTTGAGGGAACAGTAAAAACTAAAAGTTCTTTATCTGGCTTGTCTGATTTTATATTTTTATTGATTTGCTCTTTTAAATGCTTAATGAGTAGTGATTGATAGCGTTTTTGAAGCATTTTATATGGAAATTTATTCCAAGAAATCCATTCTGTATTTTCGGTATTCACCGAAACTTTCTTCATTTTAGCTTTCGGATCTTTTATTTTGCGTTTTTTAAATCGGGTGTATCGTTCTTGTTTGGCTGTCAGTTTTAAGCCCCCTGCGCTCAAAATGCAGTGAATATGGACATGTCGTTTTAAGTCACTTCCAAACGTGTGCAAAACAGCAGTAATCGCAGGTAGAAAACCTTGTTCTTTACAAAAGGAAAGGAGCGTTTCTGTGCAAGCTAAAAAAACAGCGTTGAGCAATTCTCGTTTTTCGAAAAGAATTTCTCGAAATTGTTCTGGAACAGTGAATGTAACGTGGAAGTACGAGCAGTTAGGGAAAGATTCATTCATGTTATCGACCCATTTATCGATTTGCACTTTTGCGCAGACGGAGCAAAATCGACTTTTACAAGATTTTGGAACATGAACTATTTCTTGAGGGTGGACTGGACAAGAAAAAGTAATATATCCCAGTCCTTCAGGTTCACGACAATTCATTATTTTCCAGACATTATAAGCCATATAAGCCGTTACTAATGATTTGTGTATAGAAAGAAATTTGTCCCAATTTTCCTGAAAAATTTGCTTGAGCGTAATTGATTGATGTTGTCGTATTTCCATAATGAATGCTATTATAGAGGAAATGCTTATGCTCGACTATCCAGTTTTTAAATTAGCTATAAATCAATCGTTGGCATGAAAAATAATTTACTTAAATTACAATAGTTACATTATTATGGTTTGGCTGATTTTTATTTTTTAATATTGCTATAAGGTATCCAATGGTTACAACACAAATGAATTTAAAGCATATCAGAACATCTTTTCAATCCAATAATCTGCATAGTGCGATTCGCCAAGCAACAAAATGATTAACCGACAGCGATCACAGTCAATGGGTATGGAGACGATTGTTAGCAATGAATTATAGTATGGATATACCCTCAATGCCAAAAGCAAATGGCGGCTTGATCTTTACTCTTCATCCGTGGCTAAAAAATGGTGCGAAATGGTTTAAAATGTCGCACATCGGGCATTATTATTAAAAAATTAGCCACGGATTTACGCGGATTTACGCGGATATGTGAGTTATTTGTTAATGATGAAATTTGAAGATGTGACAAAAGCTATTATTGGTGCGGCTTTTGAAGTGTATAATACACTTGGTTATGGGTATTTAGAAAAGGTTTATCAAAAATCTATGCAGGTTGAGTTATTGCAAAGAGGTATTAACACTGAACTCGAATATGCGATAAAAATTTATTATAAAAAAAACAATGGTTGGTGATTATTATGCTGATCTTTTTGTAGATAGAAAAGTTATCTTAGAACTTAAGGTTGCTAAATTTTACAATTCTAGAGATGAAGCTCAATTACTAAATGAACTCAAGGCTACCGGAGTAGAAGTAGGCTTATTAATTAATTTTGGATTGCATAAATTAGAATTTAAGAGGATGGTGTTAACAAGATAATTATGACGTAAGTGAATATTATCTCAATACAAAACGCGGGAAATTTTCCGTTGTACTCATGAATTCAGAAACAATGATGATAATTTATCAAATATGGCTAATGTTACCCAATCAATATGATTTTCATGAATACTCTGTTATTCTGCTATGGAATATTTTATCACTGAAATGACTATACCCTATACCCAAACAAATTGGCATAGAAACCATCTCCTTTTTTCAAGTAAT
>CAZHYX010000473.1:0-1917 GCA_964536675.1 uncultured Flavobacteriaceae bacterium | reverse complement strand
ATATCATGGTTTGACCAAATATGGGAATCCTAAATTTCCTGTTTTTTTGAGGGTTAAATGAGCTAATATGACAATTTGACATATTTCTAAATACTCTTATAAACTTTCACTATAATTATAAAAAAGTAATAGGTATAAAATGGAAAAACAGTTTACTTTTGTAGATTTATTTGCAGGTTGTGGTGGATTAAGTGAAGGGTTTTTAAAATTAAATTTTAAAGGTTTATGTCATGTTGACTTTGACCAATATGCTTGTAGCACATTAGCGAATAGATTAAAAGATTATAATATCTCTGATGAAGAGGTAAAAAAAACTGTTTTGACAAAAGATTTGACGAAGCATGAGACAGTTGAAGATATTTTAGACATCGTAAAAGATATAGAAGTTGACTTATTAATTGGTGGGCCTCCTTGTCAAGCTTTTTCAACAGTAGGAAGAGCTCAAGATAAAAACTCTATGAAAAATGACTCAAGAAATTATTTATATAAACATTATATTGAAATTTTAGAAAAATTTAATCCAAAAATATTTGTTTTTGAAAATGTAACTGGACTTTTATCTTCAAAACCTGATGGAGAAAAAATTTTCCCATTGATTGTAAAAGAGTTCAAAAAGAAAGGTTATGATGTTTATGATAATCCTAAAGATATAGTACTTAATTCAGTTCATTATGGTGTTCCTCAAATTCGTAAAAGAGTGATACTTATTGGTATTCGTAAAGATTTAAATATCTCTTCACAAGAAGTTTATGATTTAATTGAAAAAACACATTATGCACCTACAGATGAGGATAGAGAGGGACTAAAAAAATTTAGAACAGTAAAAGATGCAATTAGTGATTTACCTCCTTATTTTCCAGGAGAAGGTGAAGAGGAAATTAAGTTTTTATCAACTAGCAAAAATGAATATATTAAGTTAATAAGAATTGAAAGTAATAATAAGTTGTATAATCACACAACAAGAAAACATAATGAATTAGACAGAGAACGGTATAAAATTTTAAGTCAAAATAAGTGGCAATTAAAAGACTTGAATAAAGTTAGACCTGATTTGGTACATTATAATCCCAAGCATTTTGCCAATCGCTATACTGTTCAAGAGTTTGATAAACCAGGAAGAACGGTTGTTGCACATTTGTATAAAGATGGAAATTTATTTATTCATCCTGATTCAAAGCAAGAGCGAACTTTTACAGTAAGGGAAGCGGCAAGAGTCCAATCATTTCCTGATGATTTTAAATTTATGGGAGCAAGAACACATCAATATAAACAGGTAGGTAATGCTGTTCCTCCTTTGATGTCATATCAAATTGCAAAAGCTATAAAAAAGGTATTAAATGAGTACTAAACTATATTGGAATACACCAAGAATACAGAATGTAAATGTGAATAATATTTATAAACTATATAATAATTTTAGTAAAAATATTATAGGAGAAGATGATAAAAATCTTAAGAATTTATGTTTAGATATTTGTAATAAAAGAGAAACTAATCCCAATTATTATGGTCAAATCATTACTTTAATTAATCTACTAGGACTTCAACAATATAAAAAGGAGGATAATGAATATGTTGTAGAAAAAAATGATTTTTTATTTGACAATATGAATAATATAAAGTTTATAGAAAAATATTTAGATTATAGTTTGGCTTACTTCCAATATCCAAGACATAATATTAGTGAAGACCGTACTTTGAAAATTAGAAAACCATATATTGTAATTTTAATGTTATTAAAAAAAATAGCTGAGCGAGATGCTAAAGAAGCTTATTTAACAAAGAATGAGTTTTATTATCTTTTTAATAAAGTAGATAAAAGTTATGAAGATATAGATGATAATTTAGTAAATTTAATTTTAAAAAATAATAGAGAATATGGAAAATCTAAAGAAGATGTAAATATTCAATGGATTT
>CAZHYX010000472.1:0-1921 GCA_964536675.1 uncultured Flavobacteriaceae bacterium | reverse complement strand
TAAAATAGTAAGGAGACAAGCTACTTGTAGTGTTAACCTTAGTTAACTTTTTCGCTTCTCTCCTTTCTCCCCTAAGTTGAACTCCCGCTAAGGAGTAATGTTTTAAAAAATAGTAAGGAGAAAAGTTACTTTGTAGTGTTAATCTAATTAACTTTGTTCGCTTCTCTCCTTTCTCCCCTATCGTTTCTATATATTTCTATATAGTATGTTTTATTAATTATCTATCTTAATTACACTACAAATGTATGTGAGTTGCCTATACTACACAATAGAGGAATTAGGTGTTTTTTAAATTCATGGTTTTTGGGGAGTTTTTAAACTAATTTTAATAGTTTGATTATCAATAAGTTATAAAGAAAATAGCAATATGAAAAGAAATTACAACAAAAAACTAACTATTTTTTAACATAATTTATTTTTAATTTTTTAATTGATTAGATATGATTTAAGGGAAATTAGGGAAAGGATAATTAAAGTAATCTGTCTAAATTATTATAATTTTTCTATTTTTGATACATGAAATTAGACATACTTGCCATAGGAGCACACCCAGATGATGTTGAATTGGGCTGTGCAGCCACGATAGCTAAAGAAATTTCCTTAGGAAAGAAAGTGGGTATATTAGATTTAACTCGAGGAGAGCTAGGTACAAGAGGTTCAGCAGAAATTCGCGATAGTGAAGCTGCTGTCGCTGCTAAAATATTAGGAACCGTTGTAAGAGAAAATTTAGCTTTTGCTGATGGTTTTTTTGTAAATGATAAAGAGCATCAGCTTGAAGTGATAAAAATGATACGTAAATACCAACCTGATATTGTATTGTGTAATGCTATTGATGACCGTCATATAGATCATGGTAAAGGAAGCAATTTGGTAAGTGACTCTTGTTTTTTATCAGGATTACGAAAAATAAGAACGAATGTAGGAGGGAAGCCTCAAGATGCATGGAGACCAAAACATGTATATCATTATATACAATGGAAAAACTTAGAACCTGATTTTGTGGTAGATGTTTCAGGATTTATTGATAAAAAAATAGAAGCAGTAAAAGCTTATAGCTCACAATTATATGACCCAAAAAGTAAAGAGCCTGTTTCGCCGATTACTAGTAAGAATTTTTTAGAGAGTATTACATATAGAGCACAAGATCTAGGTAGGTTGATAGGCGTAGCACATGCAGAAGGATTTACTGTTGAACGATTTGTTGCTGTAAAGTCGTTAGATGATTTGATATAACCTTACTGCTTTATAAACTTTTTAGAGACACTTTTGTTTTCAGATTAATATAAAAGTTTAGTTTTAACAATTAAAACTTGAGTTATTAGGTAATTCAAATAATTCTAAATCAAAATATGGTACAGCTGCTAGTAAATGATCAAAAACATCAGCCATAATATATTCATAATTTTCCCAACGCTTATCACTGCTAAAAGCATAGATTTCTATGGGTAATCCTTGTGTTGTTGGTGCTAATTGACGTACCATAATCATCATATCTTTATTGATAGCTGAATGATTACTAATGTATTCTTCGGCATACTTTCTAAACACACCTATATTAGTAAGATTTCGCCCGTTTAGTAATAATTTTTTATCAATGACATTTTCAGAATTATACGTTTTAATTTTATTCTGACGCGTTTCTAAATATTCAGAAATTAATTGAATACCTTTTAATTTTGTCACTCCATTATCAGTTAAATATTTGATACTATCCATTTTAATATTTAGGGCTCTTTTAATTCTACGACCATCAGAATTTGTCATACCTCGCCAGTTTTTAAAAGAATCAGAAATCAATGCATAGGTAGGAATGGTAGTAATAGTTTTATCAAAATTTTGAACTTTTACAGTAGCTAAATTAATCTCGATAACGTCACCATCTGCACCAAATTGAGGCACTTCTAGCCAGTCGCCAATTTTG
>CAZHYX010000471.1:0-1926 GCA_964536675.1 uncultured Flavobacteriaceae bacterium | reverse complement strand
TTGCAAAACCAAAGTTAGAAAATATTTTTAATTTTATTTGGATTTTAACACAATTCAATTTAACATCATAATGTCGCATTGAAATTGTTTAATTTTCACAATATTTTCGTTAAAATAATTGACTATAACAAAGGCTATACTAAAATATTTTGCCTTAATCTTGCAAAAATTAATTCAATTCAATTATACGACATTATAAAATTAAATTGGTATAACAAACTTACTTAGACTTACGGTGAGTTCTAAAAATTCATTCACATCAAAATTTTCATAGTTTTTCAGAGGCAACTAAAATTTTGAAGTACTATCGTGATAATGCAAATTGGCTTTTAGCAAATATTGCCATACAAAAGGAATCACAGATTTCCCAGTTTTCAAAGGTTTGTACCCATTTTTCCATCAAAGGTTCTGTAATGTCTTTCGGATTGAAAATTTTACTACACAACAATCTAGCTTCATAGATATTGCTTTCAAATAGTTGTATCGCCAACATATTATCTCTACCAATTTCTTTTGCTAATACTTTAAGGTCTTTATGGTAGATGCCGAGTGAATTATTTGCAATAATTCCGAATTTTTGCTTTTTATAAGTTACTTTTTCAGCATCTGCCAGTTCATAAAGTTTAGATATGGTTTCGTTAGGAGTCATGCTATTTTAATCTTATTGGAATCCATATTTCTTCTTCTGAATTCGAGTTATTATTCTTATATTTTTCACCCAAAATCTCAAAATCTGACACTTCTACCATTGCCCATTTTATAAAAGAATTAGAAGGATTAAATACAGAAAAGTGTGTCTCAGAATACACTTTTAAATCAAAAATATCATTAGTTACTGTATTTATTATTTCTTTTCTTTTAGGCATAAAGTTGCTGAATAGTTGGAAAGTTTTATTATCAGTTAATGACATGATAAGGTTTTTGCCAATAAGCTTCTTTTCAGGTATAGTTTCAATTCTTGGTATCATCATCACTTTAGTCACTTTTGTTTATTGAAGCGGAAGCTTGTTTTACTATACTCTTTACAATCAATTTATGAAATGGAGCAACAATTACGAAATAAAGTTTACCAAACCAGTTATTATATTTTACAATGGTACTTATAGTTATTTTTGAAGTTGTACTTACTTCTCTAAAAAGAGAAACCCTAAAATCTAAATGTCTATCATTTTCACCAGCTATAATTTCGTTATCTTGAATGTTGTAAATTTTAAAGATCCCTATTTTATCACCTATTTTAAAATTGGTATTTATGTTACGACTCATTTCAGTTTTTAATCCGAAAATTGAAACTATTTTATTTCGTAGTCTCATTAAATATTCTACCCATTTAGGTGTTGTAGAGAATATTGAAATATATAAATCTTTAATACTTAATGAATTGTTATGGGTATAAAAAGCAAAAGCATCTTGAAAATCAATAGTATCAAATTGTTGAGGGAGTATTGAGGGAGATGGAATTGTAGTTTCTATTACTTTTTTTGTCATTTTAAAGTAATTTAATATGGTCTTCTAAAATATCGATACTTTTTTGTTTATACAAGCTCCCTAAACCACGTTTAAAAGCTTTTTTACTCAATCCTAATTGCTCTTTGATAGCTTCAGGAGTACTTTTATCGGTTAAATAGATACAACCATCATTTTCTTTTAATTTATTGAGTATGGTTTCTGTTGTTGGATCAATACTTTTTTTATAACCCAGGGGTTCAAGTAATAGATCAATTTTGCCGTCTTCCCGTACTTGTTTTACATAGCCTTTAATGCTGTCGCCACTCTTTATATCTTTATGAATATTTGAATTAAAGATCAATCCTTTATATAAATTATTTACAATGGCATTAAAACCTAGATCCGTTCTGCTATAAAGTAACAAATCTACTTCATCACCTTCCTTTACATCAATATCTTCAAAAAATACAAACTCAT
>CAZHYX010000470.1:0-1927 GCA_964536675.1 uncultured Flavobacteriaceae bacterium | reverse complement strand
CCAGCCGAATAAGCTTTTAAATTTTGATTTAATATCCTTTGAAGAAACCACAGTAATATCAATTTTATCTTTAACTTTTTTTTCTTTAGTTTGACTAATAAACCCTACTGCGTTTGCCGCACTTATGAATACAAACACATATTGCGGCTTTATCTTTAGTATTTCTGAAACTTGCATTAATGTTTTCGGGCTCTCAATCAAAGTCGCAGCTATTCGTAAAGCATGTGGTGTAATAACTAGCCTGGTAAAATTTGGCCAGCATTTTAAAACGACGGGATTATCTATATCTATAGAATCAGGATATCTGCCTTTTGATGTCCATATAGCCAATTTCCAGATAAAAACATCTATATCAAAAAACCTATCCTGTCTTTTATTTAATCTAGATGTTTTTTGGTCAACTGAACTCAAATCCATCCCTTTATTCAGATTATTTTTTATTAAAATACTAGAAAATGCTCTCAATTGCTTATCCTCAGCATCTAGCCAGACTTCACCAGTCTGTGGAAAAATAATTAAATTCTTCCAGCCTGATCTCAATTGCAAAATTTGTGATTTTGCTTTTGCTACATTGACAGCTGATTGAACATAGCCTAAAAAATAATACTGGGGATTAAACTCAGCACTTAATACTTGTTTTAAATCTGAAAAGTCTACATCCTCCGCAACGCTTATATAAGTTAAAAACCCACCTTCATTTAATCGAATAGCTTTCAGGCGCTTTAATAGCTTCTTTTTTTCTTCACTATCTAATATATTCTCATTTTCATGGTTGTTTTTAAGCAAAGAAGATGGGGTTACTATTTTACTTTTTTGATGCTTTTCAAGAACCTCTTCAATCATAGAAGTAGGGCTCTGTAATTCTTCAGCGTCCAAATATGATGGTTGCGTTGCTAACTTCTGTGCGTTATCAAACTGATTGTTTTTAGTAATTGAATAGGCCTTCTTAATTGCTGTTAATAATTCAGTCGTTATAAGCGGTTTTTTTACAAAAATCATCCCTTCCAGGAACTGTGGCTGCAGAGACAAAAGAATAATCGGCCTGCCAGGCGTTTTAGACTTTCTATCTTTCAGTACTTCCTTTACCTCAACCGCATCAGTATCAATAATATCAATCTCAGCATCAAACTCATCAACAATAACGGCTATACCTTTGCAGGGCCCCTGAAGATACATAACCATTGTTTTATATGCTTGATGCCCCATTCCATAAAATGCAACTTTTATTGGTTTATTATCCATACTCTTCCAACTGCCCAATGCTAAAATCAGCTAATTTCTGCCAGCTATCTATCCGACAATTCGATTTTATTGTATTAGCAAATAATATTCGAAAATGCTCTACCAAGAACAATTACCTTCGAATTGATACTCTATTAATTTAAAACTTAGAAAAATCAATAACTCATAAATTATAACTCAAGCCACTCAACACTTCAAAAGCAGCAACTCAATCTATAATGCAAAATTTTTAAACCAATACTTTGCATTATAACTCCACATCTAACTGATTTTTATATGTTTATTAAATAAATTATTGTTTACTATAAAAAAATTACTGAAATTCAAAATTTATAAACATGTTCATGTTTGACGTGTTATAAAATGAACCAACCATATTAGTTTTTCTTATATATTTGGAGGGAAAATGTCTACAACTTTAGTTGATGTTACGCAAGATATTATAGATTCTGTTGATGGTTCTCTCGGTTGTGCAGTTGTTGACATTTCCAGTGGTCTACTTTTAAGTGTTGCACATAATGTACCTTATTTTACAAGAATCTATCTAAATGCAGTTGCTGCAGCTGCAGTTGATATGTTTCGAGGGAAAAATGTTCAATCGGTAGAGTCTTTATTATCCTCTCAAAGAGGTCAGACCGTAGAAAAAATGATAGAGGAAATACAAATGACCACAAAAAATACTTAT
>CAZHYX010000469.1:0-1932 GCA_964536675.1 uncultured Flavobacteriaceae bacterium | reverse complement strand
TCAAAAGATTGAGCGAAAAATAAGGTATGAACTAAAGTTAAAAATAAGAGTGTTATTTTTGTTAGATTATTCATAAGTTTAAAGATTTAATTACGTTCGATACTTAAAATTTTAATAATATCTGAGCAGTATTCTGGTTGATTTTGAGCATCACTTTCCCAATCTAACAAAACGGTTAAAGGCAAATCGTTTGCAAATGGTAAGTTTAAATCGTTTTCTGGCAAAAGAGTTGGATAAAATCGGTATTCAACTTCATCTATGGTGATAAAAAAACCACCACAACAATCACATAAAGTTGGATCAATTCTAGTTATAATACCTATAGATTTTGTCTCGTCTAAATTAACGATTGTATTTTCTGAAGTGCTACAAGCACATAATATAATTAATATTAGTGTTAATAAAATTGCTTTTTTCATGAAATTAGTTTTTATTTAATAATTAATTTTTTAGTAATTGATCTACCATCCACAATGATTTTAACAAAATAAATACCGCTTGTGTAATTAGTAGATGCCTCTATTAAATTAATAGTTTGATTGCCCGAATCTTGAAATTCATTAAATAAAGTTTTAACTAATTGTCCATTTATATTAAAGAGTTTTACTTTAAGATTAGCTGAACTTCCCTGATTAGTGTTGACCGTTTTTTATTAATTTTTCGTTGTTAAAAATAGTAAAATTATTGTTATTTACTACTTTATTATTTTCCCATTTTATTTTAAATTCTACTGGTGTTAATTTACCTACATTATTGTGTGGTCTTTTATTGTTATAATGGTTAATTGCTTTTTTTACATACTTTTTTAATTGGTTATAATTTTTAGGTTTCCAATGATCTAAATATTCTTCTTTTATCGTTCTATTAATGCGTTCTGCATATGCGTTATCTTGTGCAGAACAAGCCATACTTATTTGACTATTATTTTCTTTTAAAATCTTAATATACTTTTTTGATGTATATTGAGAACCTTTGTCCGAATGATGAATTATAGGTGCTTTATAAACTTTTAACGCCATATTTAATGCCTTTATATTTGCAGTTGCTCTCATATGATCGGACAATTGATAACCAACGATAATCTTTGTAAACACATCAATTATAAATACTGCATAGTAAAAATTACCAGTAACATAAATATAAGTTATGTCTGATTGCCAAATTATTGATGGAGCGTTTATAAACATTCCTTTTATTAAATTAGGATAATAAATACTTCCTGCATAAGTTGTTCTTCGATAATTTTGTTTTTTATTCAACCTAAAACCTAATTCCATAAATAAAGTTATAAATCTATCTCGACCAATAAAATTAGGTTTTAACGTAGTATACATTTTTTCAACCCCACAACCTGGATGTTCCTTTCGGAGTTCCTCTGCTTCAAGCAACATAACTTGTACCTTTGTGTCAAAAACATCTTGTCGTTTCTGATATTGAAATACAGCCTGTTTGCTTATGTTTAATGTCTTATAAAGATTATTCATTGAAAAATCTATTTTTGTTTTGTTTTTACTAAACCAGTTGATTGTGAGGTGTTGAACTTTTTTTTAATTGGTATCGAAAATTCGTCTTGTGCAATTTCAATCATCTTTTCCAAGAAATCAATCTTAATCTGTTTTTGACCAACTATCTGCTCTAATTCTGTAACTTTATTGGTTAATTCCTTTAATTTTAAACTACTGCTTTGTTTCATCTCGACTACTCTTATACCTTTTTCGTTAAATGTGGAATACTTATATATCCAATTGTAAATAGTTGGATTTGAAACACCATATGTATTCTCTATTTGTAAAACGCTAAATGTTCCTTTCTCAAATAAAGATACAATCTCTTTTTTAAAATCATCTGAATAACGTAATTGTTTGCGTATTTTCTTTAAATTTGCTCTCATATAAATTGACTTTTATGGTCAACCTATATCAGGGACGTACA
>CAZHYX010000468.1:0-1937 GCA_964536675.1 uncultured Flavobacteriaceae bacterium | reverse complement strand
CCTTCTCAAACAGAAACAATAAATCTTTATCAAGAATTTTGGGTAAATCTTCTTTATCATTTTTCAGTAACCAAATTCTTAATACATGCTGTAATAACATCGGAAAGGAGATAATGCTACGTACAGAATCAGCACCTACGGTTTCCTTGTTCGTGTTTTCAGGATCATTATTTTCTTTTTCTGCTTTACCATTAAGAATATCCTCAAGAGAAATAGCACTAGACACTTTAGATTCCAGATCTTTATCAATCTTGTCTAAAACAACGTTAGCACTTACCAGACCTTCTTCATTTTTCTTACTTTTATCATTATCAAATAGCTCCGATATTTTTAAAGATGATAGCTTGTTAAGATTCTTTTCCACATAGTCATTCATATAAGAACAGGCATCCCATAATTGACTATATTTTTCTCGTTCTTCTGAGTCTAATTTATCTAATAGACGTGCCTTTAATATCTCATGATGTTGGAGTTGTACGCCTCGATTGTTAATAACCTCAAAGAGCTTATTCAAATCCATTTCTGCTGGAACTGATGTAAGAATAAGAGTGACACGCGCAAGAATAAACGCTGTAAATCCTTCTTTATCAAATTTATCTTTCTCAGCTTTTTCAAGCTGATTAGGAAAGCTTTTAATAGTAGCAAGTGCATTTTCAAGTGGGTATAAGTCAAAAGGTGAGGTATCTGAGCCATTCATATAGGCAATAAAAAACTTTTCTACTTCAGGTCTGATAGCAAAATTAATCCGATGAGACTTCCCCGTTAAATGATCTGCATAACAATAATCGGTAAGCTTCTCACGCCACACCATGCTAATTAACCATAAGGTTGTAAATCGCTGCTGACCGTCTATTAGGTCAAAATAGTGGGAATCATTATCTGTTTCTCTTTCAACTACCAACGTTCCACCAAGATAGTAGAACTCCTGATCGCTTCGGTACGCCTCCCATAAATCAAATAATAATGTTTTTACCTGATCATCTCCCCACACATAAAGACGTTGGTAAATAGGTACATTAAAGAAATATTTTTTATCAACAACATCTTTCAGGGTGACTAGCTTAGAATCAATTGGCATTAACTTTTCCCTTAATAAATGGCTCATTTATCCATAAGCCCCTTTGTTGAATATTCTCTTGAGTCTCTCCATAGTATTCCAAGACTTGTTTCAAATAGTTGCCTCTAACACCTTTGCCGTTTTCAATCTCTGCTGTGGAACTTTTTTTATAGATTGCGCGTGCAGATTCATCCATCTTTAGAAAATGTATTATTTCATCGGGTCTGTAAGCCCCAGTAATGACATCTAAAAGGTTTTGCTGATGGCTATCTTTCAAATAAATCAAAGGCGCTTGTTTGAAAATATAATATTTATCTAAACGGATAGCTCCAATCGAATGATCAAGCCACAAAGCAAATTCTAGTAGCTGTTTGTATGCAAATTTATCGACATACATGACAATTGCTAACAAATATAACTCACGTAAGTAGTATGATAATGGGGCTACTACCTTTCTATAAAATGCCTGAAAAGCAGTAAGCTCATTATGGGGCTCTTTTTTATGAAGTATGCACTTTATTAATGCGGCATACTTTTCTGCGTAGAGAAAGAAACCAATACCTTGATGGATAGGTTGACGAAGAGAAAAAGGTAGATTTGCTGCATGGCTCGTTAGATCCATTGACTCCATCTGTAATCTAAACTGATCATTCTCTTGCAAGGTTAGTGTCTTGGCTCGACAGTTATTTTCATTGGAATAAAGGGGAAGTTGATCACCCCCTGTTGTACTAACGCTTCGGGCTTGAAAAGTCTCTAATACATCTTCATGCGTTTCCCTCACAATGACCTTTTGCCCTGTCCAATTACGCGCTCTCCATAAGTAGTAATGAAACAGCTCTGGTGCAAAGTCTGTATCTTTTTGTTGCTCTCTCTCACCATG
>CAZHYX010000467.1:0-1949 GCA_964536675.1 uncultured Flavobacteriaceae bacterium | reverse complement strand
CCTATGTTTATAATAAAAGTAATAAATTCAGTAAAGGTTTATGTAATATGGAAATGGTGACATTAGATCAATTAACCAATAATGACAAAGACGAATTAAAACAGTTGATTGAAGAACATCAAAGATATACTGAAAGTAAATTGGCTACAAAGCTGTTAAAAAATTGGGATATAAGCATACAAAGTTTTGTGAAAGTTTTTCCAATAGATTATAAAAAAGCATTAGAAAGAATTGCAAATGAGTCCAATATTGAACAATTAATAGCATAGATCTGGGACAGATTTGAAAAACCCAACAAGACCTAATAAGCTTCCACCCCGAAGCATCAGGGCTGTTAGGTCTAAAAAAAAAAGAATACTATGGGAAAGTTAGGAGGATTTAAAGAATATAAAAGACAAGACGAAAATAGTATCGCTGTTAAAGAACGTATCACTAATTATAAAGAATTCACCATTCCTTTAAAGGAAAAAGAATTGCAAAAACAAGGCTCTCGCTGTATGGATTGCGGAATACCATTTTGCCATAGTGGATGCCCGTTAGGTAATTTAATTCCCGATTTTAACGATATGGTTCATAAAGATGAATGGAAAAAAGCTTCAGAAATTTTACATGCTACCAATAATTTCCCTGAATTTACAGGTAGATTATGCCCTGCTCCTTGTGAAAAAGCGTGTGTATTAGGGCTTATTGATAGTCCGGTTTCTATAGAAAATATAGAAAAAAATATTGTAGAACATGCTTTCTCGGAAGGATGGATTGTTCCTAAAATTCCAACAAAAAGAACTGATAAAACAATTGCAGTTGTGGGTTCTGGCCCTGCCGGATTAGCAGCAGCACAACAGCTAAATCGCGCTGGTCATTCTGTAACTGTATTTGAAAGAGATGATGCAATTGGTGGATTATTACGTTATGGCATCCCTAATTTTAAACTTGAAAAAGAAATTATTGATCGTAGAGTGGATATCCTTAAAGTAGAAGGAATCATATTTAAAACAAACATTAATGTTGGTGTTAATTATGAAATTTCTAAGCTAAATGAATTTGACGCTATCGTATTGTGTGGAGGTGCAACCGTTAGAAGAAGCCTTCCTGTAAAAGGGATAAAAAGTAAAGGTGTTGTGCAAGCAATGGATTTTTTAACACAACAAACCAAACAATTATTTGGTAGTCCATTTGAAGAAGAAGCTATTTCTGCAACTGGTAAACATGTTATTGTTATTGGTGGTGGCGATACTGGTTCAGATTGTGTGGGTACTTCGAACCGCCATGGAGCAAAATCAGTTACCAATTTTGAGATTATGCCAAAACCTCCTGTAGAAAGAAGTGAAACTACACCTTGGCCATTTTGGCCTTTACAGTTAAAGACCAGTTCTTCTCATAAAGAAGGTTGTGATAGAAACTGGTTAATAAATACCAAAGAGTTTATTACGAATAAAAAAGGAGAATTAACTGGATTGAAAACAATAGAAGTAGAATGGAAATTAAAACCTGGTGAAAGACCTCAATTAATCGAAAAACCTGAATCGGAAAAAATATGGTCTTGCGATTTGGTGTTATTGGCTCTTGGTTTTACAGGACCTGAAACTACATTGAGTGATCAACTAGGGTTAAAAACTGACAATCGTAGTAATTACCAAGCCACAAATTATCAAACTAACGTACCACACATTTTTACGGCTGGCGATATGCGTAGAGGACAATCATTAATAGTATGGGCAATTTCTGAAGGCAGAGAAGCTGCAAGAGAAGTAGATATTTTTTTAATGAACGAATCAAATTTACCAACTAAAGGAAATGGTGATTTGTTGGGGGTTTAATTAGTAGGCAGTTCTCAGTCTTCAGTTTGCAGTAGCAATTTACAGTTCATTATAGCTTCAAATGTCAGGAGTGCCATCTTGCCGAAGGCAGATATATCTAGAACAGGTTGTTATCATATTAGTTGAAGTTAA
>CAZHYX010000466.1:0-1976 GCA_964536675.1 uncultured Flavobacteriaceae bacterium | reverse complement strand
TTTTTATTTGGTAATGGCTTTCATTAGATGCTGATGGAACAATCTCAAAATTATCAAATCCATAATATTGCAACGTCTTGTTAATTTCATCAATAGTTGGCTGTATGCTAGTTACATTCTTTGTTAATTTTTGAATCTCATTCTTTAAACCTACACAGGCTGTTCGTTTATCGCCAACATCTTTATTTAAGCTCGCGATTCCTTTTTCAAGTCCAGATATTTTCTTTACATGATTTTCAATATCAACTTTACTGTCTTCGGCAACATACTTCCAAATTGCCTGAATTAAGCTAATTTTTTCTGACACGTAATTGATTGCGATATTGTTATGCTTCTTAATTTCACTATTAGCATTTCCAATCAATATCTTAATACTATCAATCTGATCTTTTGTTGATGTTAACTTAACGCTTCTACTTGGTTCTTTGATCTTATTTGCTAACAATACTTTATTTTCATTAATCTGACTTAATAAGGTTTTTAAATATGCCGAGAATTTATCAATATCAAGCTTGGTTCCGTTATTAGTTTTTTCATTTGTTTCAATGTGTGTTAAGTCATTAATAAGATTATCAGCTAAACGGTTGTATTCATCATTTAACTCTGAAATATTTTTGATAGATGCAGTAAATGATTCGTCAAAATAGTCTTCTAATTGCTTTTTGAAGTTATCTGTAATAGTAGGTTGCTGGCAGAAAGGACATATGTCATCTGTCTGTAGTATGTAAGGCCTGCCTTGATTAACCCAGTCATTAATGTTTAATTTTTGAATTAAACGCGAAATATCAATGTCTGATTTTCCGATTATTTTTATGTCCCACACATCTTTTTCTTCAATATAAATAACTTTTAAAGAATCAATAACACCAATATGATTAATTCTTTCAGGAGTTTTTCCAAAAATCGTTTTTGCTTTTTCCTTTAAGTCATCAAGAGTTTGTAATAACGATGTATTTTTATCAAATTCAGAAAGCAGTTTATTTTTAAAGCTCTCTTTTTGCATCGTGCCTTGAAAAGCTTTCTTAAAATCACTTTCATATTTTTTATATATTTTTATCCATGAACTTTCTTTAAAAGAATTTTCTTCGTCACACTTTGCCTTTTCTTGTTTATTTAAGGTTTCTTTTTTCTTAATACTTCCGTCTTTTAATATTTCCAATTCAGTCTGTTTTTTTTCAATTAGCTCAATATCTTCTTTGGTCGCCTCCCCTAAAGTAAAAACACCTTCTATTTTCCCTTTACCAAAATTATTCTCTCTAAATTTTTTGTTGTAAACCAAACTATTTAATGCTTGTTCATTTTTCCATTCAAGGTCACAACTCCGATATTCAGCATTGCTTTGATCTGCTACAAAATTCGAAATCGTTGTTTTTCCACTTCCATTTGCCCCATAAATAAAGTTTATTTTTTTTAACCCGTTGAGTTGAATGCCCTCACTATTAAAACTTGCTACATTTTTTATGGAAATATTTTCAATCATGTTTCATCCAGTGAAAGATAAATAGTAAGTATGGGGTTATTTTTTGCAGCTAACGTCGCCAATCACTGGGATTTTGAGAGCGATAGCGAACAAAATTTCCATGTGCATTGGTTTTGTTATGCTCTTTTAAACCAATAGCCAGGCTTCCGACTATTGTGCATTATTGCAACTATAAAAACAGTATCTTTATTTAATTGGTATATAACTGAAAAGGGGAATTTACTTAACAAAAACCTACGAAACCCATATTGGAACTTTGGCCATGTTTCAGGCAATTCAGTAATTGCCTGATAGGATGATTCAAGCTCAGATAAAAAATCATCACCTAATCCTTTTGCTTGGTTTTGATACCAACTATATTATGCTTTAACTTCTTGAGCTATATCTGGATGGAATAACAGGTTTAGCATATTATTGCTTTATAGATGCTTTTATTTCATCCCAAGAAACACCCTTCGTGGCACCAGACTTAAGCTCATTAAATCGATTTTTAGCC
>CAZHYX010000465.1:0-1981 GCA_964536675.1 uncultured Flavobacteriaceae bacterium | reverse complement strand
TAACATATGCTTTAAATAAAGTAGGATTTGAAAAAATATTGATAAAAAAACGTCCATCAGCGATTAAAAGTATTTTTTATCAAAGTGAGGTATCAGAGAAAAGAAAAGAATTAAATCAAAACCATAAAGAAAATTTTTTATTTCAAATTAAAATAATGTTTTATCAAGTCTTAGTAGCTTTATTTTCTGATAAAAAAGAATTAATTACTATCCAGGCTCAAAAATCTATATCTAAAAATCAAAGATACATAATATGAAAATATCAATAGCAATGGCAACCTACAATGGTGAAAAGTATCTAGAAGAACAATTAGATAGTATTCTTAAACAAACTGTTCAGCCAGATGAGTTAGTCGTGTGTGATGATGGATCAACGGATAATACAGTTGAAATTTTAAAAAGTTTTGCGAAGTCAACTTCTTTTCCTGTACATATATACATAAATGATATAAATCTAGGATATGTAGATAATTTTTTTAAAGTGGCAAGTCTTTGCGAAGGGGATTGGATTAGCTTTTGTGATCAAGATGATGTTTGGCTTCCCAGTAAGTTAGAAAAAGTCCGTAAAGTAATTTATGAAAAAGAAGATGATGATTTATTGCTTATTGCACACTCAGCAGAAAAAGTTACAAAAAATCTTGAGTTTATGGGACAAAGAAGTCCTAATTTTAAAAGATCAGAAATTATAGGAAAAAACCAACGCTATGCTTTTGCAGGATTTCATGGTTTTGCTTGTATCGTTCACCATAAGTTAATTTCAGATTTTGACTGGACAAAACGTCCAAGTGATTTTAACAGTGGCAAGAAACAGGCTCATGATGTTTGGATATGCATGTTAACAAATGCACTTGGAAATATGTATACGATTAAAGAACCTTTGGTTCATTGGAGACGACATAATACAGCAAAAACTTTATCTATAAGTGATATAGAAGTCCCTACTTTAAAAAGTAAAATTAAAAATTCTCAGAATTTCGGTAGTGAACTCTATGCATTTAGAGCTATAGTAGCTAGAGAATCATCAGATACCATGAAGTTATTAGCTAATGATTATAAAGAAGATATAGATACTTATAATAGCTTAATGGAAGAAAGTATACTTTTTGACATATTGTCAAAAAATTTATTTTCACGAAAAAAACTATATGCAAGCAAGAGTTTTTTGGGGAAGTTGCAATGTTTTATACAAATGTGCATTGATGGTACTTATTTTGGTAATAAATTTTATGCATTTGGATGGAAGTCATTTTTAAAAGATTTGCACCATATAGTCATTCATTAGCTAAAATTAAAATAATTAGTCACTTTTTACTTTAAATATAAAAGCAGCCTGATCACCTTTCTTCTCTTTATTTAGTTTTTTAGCTTTTTCTCTAAAGTTTAAAATCTCTTCTTCTGCAAAAATGCTTTTTGAATGATTTTGAGAATATGACTTTTCAGATATTAATGAAATATTTTTTAAGTATTGTTCACTTCCCCAGAATTGAAACTCAGTTGAATCATAAAGAATGTCTTGTATTTCAAAATTATGGTTTTCTAACATTATGCGAATACCTTTTTCAGAATATAGGTATAAATGTCTAGGGGCATCTAACTGTACCCAATTCTCTTTATAGTGTTCAAAAGCATAAGAACTGGCAAGAGGTATTCTGATTAAATAGTATGTATCTTTATGCGATAGTTTTTTTATAGAATTTAAAACATCTTCCGGGTTAGGAAGATGTTCAAAAGAATGATTAAGCATAATTAAGTCAAATTTTTCATTACTTTTGTCTGCATATAGTTCTGCTTTTGACTTAATTACAAGTTTTTCTTTTTCATAATAAATGTCATTTTCTACATTTGGATCCAGTCCTAAATATATCCAAATTGATGAAACCGTTTCAACAAATCTCCTCTTCCACACCCAATATCAAGTGTCAAGTCTCACTACATAGAAAAATTTAGATGAAACAGACTACTGTTAGAATCAAAGATATAT
>CAZHYX010000464.1:0-1984 GCA_964536675.1 uncultured Flavobacteriaceae bacterium | reverse complement strand
CATTTTCGGACACACAGTCAGAAGTTCATTTAAATAAAATAAGCCCGAAAGTAGAAAACACAATAATCATTTACAGACATAGAAATATAATTGGAAAATTTATTGACCTAAAACCTACAAAGGAAAACCAAATTAAAATATCAGAAATATTGGATAAAACAGAAAGTAAATATATTGAATTACCAGAACCTAAACACGATTGAACAAGAGTATACTGGTAACAAAGTATAAAAATTATCGAATCAACTTTTTATATTTGATACGTTTTGGTATCAAATCACCACCCAATCGTTTCCTCTTGTTTTCTTCATAGTCAGAGAAACCTCCTTCAAAAAAGTAAACTTGACTATCACCTTCAAAAGCTAAAATATGAGTACAGACTCTATCTAAAAACCAACGATCGTGGCTAATTATTACTGCACAACCTGCAAAATTCTCAAGTCCTTCTTCTAAAGCTCTTAAGGTATTTACATCTAGATCATTCGTAGGTTCATCTAACAATAAAACATTGCCTTCTTCTTTTAAGGTCATTGCTAAATGAAGACGATTACGCTCACCACCAGATAATGCAGACACTTTTTTATTTTGTTCACTTCCTGAAAAATTAAACCTACTTAAATAGGCACGAGAATTTACTTGTTTCCTTCCCATCATAATGAGTTCTTGCTCATCAGAAAAGTTTTGCCAAATAGATTTTTCAGCATCAATATTAGAATGTGCCTGATCTACATAGGCAATCTTTGCGGTATCACCTACTATAAATTCGCCTTTATCAGGAGTTTCTTCACCCATAATCATTTTAAAAATAGTTGTTTTACCAGCACCATTAGGACCAATAATACCCACGATGCCTGCTTGTGGTAAATTGAATTCTAAATTCTCATATAATAACTTATCACCAAACGCTTTACTCACACCTTTTGTTTCAATAACATTGGTGCCTAAACGAGGTCCGTTAGGAATATAAATCTCTAATTTTTCATCAAGCTGTTTTTGATCTTGACTCATCAACTTGTCATAATTCTTTAAACGTGCTTTTTGTTTGGTTTGACGACCTTTTGCTCCTTGACGTACCCAATCTAATTCACGTTCTAAAGTTTTTTGTCGTTTAGACGCTGTCTTGCTTTCTTGTGCCAAACGTTTTGATTTCTGGTCTAACCATGAAGAGTAATTTCCTTTCCAAGGGATGCCCTCTCCTCTATCTAATTCAAGAATCCATCCTGCAATATTATCTAGAAAATATCTATCGTGCGTTACCGCAATTACTGTTCCTTTATATTGTGCCAAATGATGTTCTAACCAATGTACTGATTCAGCATCTAAATGATTTGTAGGTTCATCTAATAATAAAATTTCTGGTTCTTGCAAAAGTAATCTACACAAAGCAACACGTCGTCTTTCACCACCGGAAAGTACTTTAATTGGTGTGTCTGGTTCTGGTGTACGTAAAGCATCCATGGCAATTTCAAGTTTGGTATCTAATTCCCATGCATTTGAAGCATCAATTTTATCTTGAAGTTCTGATTGTTTATCCATTAATTTTTGCATCTTATCAGCATCAGAATAAATTTCCTCTAAACCAAACATATCATTTATCTTATTGTATTCATCCAATATGGCAACTGTTTCAGCTACACCTTCTTTTACAATATCAATCACTGTTTTGGTTTCATCTAATTGAGGTTCTTGTTCTAAATACCCTACTTTATATCCGGGAGAAAAGACAACATCACCTTGATAGTTTTTTTCTACACCTGCAATAATCTTTAACAGTGTTGATTTACCCGACCCGTTCAGACCCAAAATACCAATCTTTGCTCCATAGAAGAAACTTAAATAAATATCTTTTAAAACGGGTTTATTTGCACTTTGATAGGTTTTAGAAACCTTATTCATTGAAAAAATGACCTTATTATCGTCAGACATAGTAAGTTTTTTGTTATCCCTTTGTCCACATTAGGCGGACATTTCCCCAAAGGGGAAA
>CAZHYX010000463.1:0-2002 GCA_964536675.1 uncultured Flavobacteriaceae bacterium | reverse complement strand
TTCTTTCAGAAAAGTTAAGAAATACAGAGCCAAGAATATGTGAAAAGTACAAATAGCCTAGTCCTTTGCTAAATTTTTAGCAAAATAAGTTTAAATCAAAACTAAACTAGTTTCAAAAAAACAGCATTTTGCTGTTTTTTTGTTATTTTCTGATATAATATAAAAGAATTTACAAAGTAAATTTTATTATATATTATGTTAGATTTGCCTATTAGTGAGATATGGAAGATTAAAGGAGCTTATCAGCAGCGGTTGCATAGGCTGGGCATTGATAAAGTGAGAGATCTGTTTTTTCATTTTCCATATCGTTATTTTGACTATTCTAAAATTACTTCAATAAGTGAATTAAAATATCAAAAAGAATTTTTACGGCATTCAGGAGGTAAAAACGATGATTCAATTTATTTAGATTACATCTTTTCGTTTTAATTGTTATTCAACTTCATTGCATTAATTCACTTTGATAAAGAAACTTGGATAAAAAAAGGTAAAGATGTGGAGGGTCTGACTCTCCTTAACAGAGAGTTGACTCTATTTTATATAACAGGTCTAATGGTTTAATGAATAGTAAAAAATATGATAAAAAACTGTTCATCACTTAGTGATGAACATAAGTTGAACATAACAAAAATATATAAAACTATGAGACCTTTCCAGGATAACAGAGAAGGGAGTATAGTTATGCCTTGCTTAAAATAAGACTTGTTTGGATGGATATAAAATAAAGTTATCAATTATTTTTTAGATGAATTAGAGAAAAAAGATTTTTTTAATAAGCTTTTTAAAAACTAATAAATATCGACCTATTTATTATACCAAACTGTTACCGAAATTGTGAATAATTACAGCCTGACCCTGCTAAAATTTTATCAAAAATTTCTCAAAATTACTAGATAATATATAAGTCCACTCAATTTTAGCTTCCAGGGATATTTAAGGATTCATTATATATATTATAAGCTTATATCGGAAGTACTACAAATACCGTAGAATGACCTAATTATAATCATACATGTTGGGTTTCATAGAATTTCATATTTTTTTGGCACTACGTATTTAAAAAGTTGACATCCTGTAAAAAAGTGATAAAATACTTTTAAGAGTATCGGAAATATTTTTTTATAAGAAGGAATAGAGTTAATTTTGTACTATTAAGATAGAATATTATAAGAATAAATATAATCAACAATGATAAGTTTGCATTATTTGGCTGAAGAAGGAAAGTTACCAATCCATCAGAATATAGATATAGAAACTTTAGAATGGATCAAAAAGAATCAGCCACAAAATTTTAAAAATATAGACTATTCTGAAATCTCAAATACAATAGATATTGACGTTATTTCTAAATTTGTTTCAGACGAATCTTGGTTTACATCTAAAAACAAAGTTAACTCACTTCACGGTATTAGGCATCTCTTGAGGGTTACTACGTATTCTTATTATCTTAGTAATTCTATCAATAACTTAATAGAACGAAATAGTTTGTTGTTGGCGTCATATTTACATGACATCCGTAGAAAAACAGATCAAGGAGATAAGGGGCACTCTAAGCACGGGGCAGATTGGTATTTAAAACATAAAAAATCGATTTTAAAAAAAATTAATTTAGAGAATGTTAATCATGCTTTAGTAAATAGATTAATTGAGGAACACGAATCATCTACTCATACAAATTTTAATTTGCTAAATAATTTAAAGACAGCAGACGCGCTTGATAGATATATTCAACCTAAAAAAAAATGGTGGATAAATGAGGAATATTTGGAAATAATACCCTCAACTGCATTAAAAGCATTTGCATTTAATCTAGTAATACAAAGTGAAGAGAAATATTTAAAAGGCGTGACTAGTAAGCTATCAGTGATAGATTCTTTAAAAGAAATGCAAAATTAATATAATATCTTTGACAAATGATTATTTTAGAAGAAAATTCTCCGAAAGAACTATATAAAAAAACTTTAATGGCGGTTTATGATTTGCCTAATTTTGAAGGCGACCC
>CAZHYX010000462.1:0-2006 GCA_964536675.1 uncultured Flavobacteriaceae bacterium | reverse complement strand
TGAACATCAGAATAATCAAATTCTAAATTAAAAGTGGTAATCCCTTTTAAATTTTTAAACTTCCCTTCAGAAATTTTCATCTTTTGTGAATACATCATCACTGTCGATAAAAGAAAGGTAAATAATATTAATTGTTTTTTCATAATCTTATTTTTGGTTTTAATAATTGCTTTAACTTATATAAAAAATTCAAGAATAATAACGAGTTTTAATAGGGTTCATTGTTCAATTATAAAATCAATTTTTAATCAATTTAAAATATGAGAACCGCTCTCTTCCGTTAATTTTCAGTATATAAATTCCTGATGATAAAAAGTTGAAATTTAAAATTACACTTCCGTTATTGATTGTTTTATTCTTTTCAAAAACTAATCTTCCCATCGTATCAAAACATTTAATAGTTAACTCCCTAAAAATGGTTTTTGACACATCAACTGTTATTTTATCATTAAAAGGGTTAGGATAAATTGTGTATTCTTTTATACTATTTTCATCTACGGCAAGTGTACAACTATTCAACTGCGCATTCACATTATTTCTAATAGCTGGTAACAAATTATACACCTCATCACCAGGGCATTCAGTATTACCTCCATCACGATGTCCTAGAATAGTATGTAGATTAAGTCCCGAAGAAGCATGATAAGCAATCGCTAAAGGATCAATACTCTTATCACAAGATTTCCAAGTAAGTAAATTTTCTAATGAATAGAACATGGTATTAGTTGGTACAACTGTTGAAAAAGTTCCCAAAAGCGCCATCCCAGAAGTTTCACTATTTTGCCCTGAAAAATGAGCTCCTTTAGTATCATCTGCTCTAGCGTCATAAATATTTCCATTTTTATCTAATAAAAAATTATAACCTATATCTGCCCAACCTCGTGTGTTCACATGAAAATTCCAAATAGAACGAACCACTGCAGCCCAATCACTTGAAGTGTTGCTTCCTGCAGTATGATGTACTACTAAAAATTTTACGTTCGTAGTAATCGGGTTTGAATTAGGCGGACAATTATTATTAGGACACCATGCACTTCTAGGAATGGTTGTAGGTCTGGCACAACCACAATCTTCGATACTTTTTATCTTCTTTGGCGATATTTTTCCTTTTTTTGATTCTTTGACCAAATAGTCTGTATCCTTCGGAAAATAAAAATCAACAGTTATCCCATCTAATTGAACAGGGTTATTAAAAATAATTTTCAGTTGTGTTTTAGTATTATTTTTATCCAAATAAGATAGTGCATACCATGCATTTTTTTCATAATTATTCTCATCAGTTTTAAATAATTGCCATTCATTTTGAATATCTCTATAATAAACAGCATCAATGTTTTTATTAATAGATTCACCTCTTAAAGCGATAGAGAAAGCAGTAAACGGATTGTTTATGGTTGGTTGAATTTGTATTTCATCAGAAATAAAACTTGTTTCATATATTTTTTCTATTTTTAATACACGAGTATCTGATTTTTGGGCGTAGGGTACTATAAAATTAGTAATCAATAAAAATGATAGTATTAATTTCTTCATAAAACTCTTAATAGCTAAAACACTTTACTAAATTAAGTAATTTTATAATATCTATATAGAAAGTATATAAATTCTTATTTTTGTTGAAAACTGAAAAACAAATCATATTGTCCAACTATAAATCCAGGCTGGAATACGCCATTCAACAAGACCGCTTAGATGAATTAGCTCATTATCGAGATCAATTTCATATTCCGAAAGATAAAAACGGAAATAATTGGTTGTACTTTACAGGAAATTCTTTAGGCTTACAGCCAAAAACCACACAAGCATATCTTCAACAAGAATTAGATGATTGGGCAAACTTTGGTGTAGAAGGGCATTTTGAAGCCAAAAACCCTTGGATGCCCTATCATGAATTCTTAACGCAATCTATGGCTAAAATTGTAGGTGCTAAACCTATAGAAGTGGTTATTATGAATACATTGACCACTAACTTACACCTATTAATGGTTTCTTTTTACCAGCCCACA
>CAZHYX010000461.1:0-2012 GCA_964536675.1 uncultured Flavobacteriaceae bacterium | reverse complement strand
TAAAGGCTATAAATTTTTTAATATCAATGCCTTATGCTTTCTAAGCAGGCTCTAAATAACTTCGTAAGCAGCAACACCCCACGGCTTTCTCATAAAAATTTGGCATGATATTTGTTTGTTATTTAAAGCCAATAATATCAGGTTGTCTGACAATTTAATCTTTCGAAATTAATTTTTTCACAAGATGGTAAAATTATTGAAAAAATAAAATAATTAAAATATTTGTTTTATTTCAATCTCTTATGTAAATCAATAAACATGCTATGTTTTTATGAGAAAACCGTGAGCAACGCCCTACCCTATTATTTTATTTTTTTGAGAATAACCAGACCATAAATTACCAAAACCAAAATAATAAGACCATCTCCGACTCTAGCATAAGGTGTCATTCCACCCATAGGAAAAATACTTCCTTTTAATACTGCCTTCTTAAACATAGGGGCTTTATCCACAATCAAGCCATCAGGTGCAACAATAGCCGTAACCCCAGTATTAGTGGCTCTTAACATATACCTCCCTGTCTCTAATGCTCGCATTTGTGCAATTTGCATATGCTGATATGGTTGGATTGAATATCCAAACCAGGCATCATTAGTTACATTCACCAAAAAAGCAGCTTCCGGTAAAGAACTTGCAACCTCACTACCAAATGCAGCTTCATAGCATATAGAGGTTGAAAATGGATAGCCCCCAGCAATTAATAATTTCTGTTTCTCTCCTCCAGGTGTAAAGTTTCCTAATTGAATATTTAAGGCCTTTAAAATAAAACCCGAAAGAGGTTGGAGAGGCAAGTACTCTCCAAAAGGTAATAAATGATTTTTATAATACCTTGCTTCATGACGACCTAGAGTTACCACAGCATTTAAGTATTCATTTTTACTGCTCTTGATCGGCAAGCCAACAATTAAATCGGTATTGTTTGCTTTTGCTTTTGCAGAAAGTGGATCTAAATAAAATTCTTTAACTTCTGAGAAATAAGCTGGAATTGCTGTTTCAGGCCAAACAATGACATCTGCATCCCAGTTTTGAGTGGTTAGCTCCTGATAGCGTTCTAAAGTTTTGATTTTGTTTTGTGGTAGCCATTTTTGGTCTTGCCTTATATTACCTTGAACCAATGCGACCTTAATTGGCTCACCTATAACACTAGTCCATTTAATGGTTTGAAAATAGGCCCCAACAGCCCAAATAGAAATCACAATGATCAAGGATCTACTGGGTTTGATTTGTTTTTTAAATCCAGCAACTAATATAGAAGCTGTAAAAGCTAATAAAAAACCAGTGCCATAAACACCCATCATAGGTGCAAACCCTTTTAATGGCGTAGCTAACTGTGTATAAGCTATTTGTAACCAGGGAAAACCATTCAACAACCAATATCCTCGGATATATTCCACTAGAATCCAAATAACAGGAATAAGCCAAATCAACCTGTTTTTATGCCTCTCCCCTGCTATTTTGATAGAAATATATCCCGTCAATGCTGGAAATAACGCCCAAAAACAAATAATAGCAGTGGTTAATAAAACAGCTCCAAATACGGGAGCACCACCAAAATCATGAATACTGATATATACCCAGGAAATCCCACTACCAAACAGCCCTAATCCATAAAGATAGCCTCGGAATACAGCACGTGCAGGTGAGCAATCCAGCCAAGCCAGAAATATAAAAACTAATGAGATAACTGCTAAGTATGAATATTCAAAAGGGGAAAAGGCGAAAGTTAACAATACACCAGCAATAGGAGAAAGTAACTCCCATCGCCATTTCGATAAAAAATTTATCATTTTTGTACAGAGAAGGGGCTAAATTAAGAACAAGAACAAGAAAAACAAAAAATTAAATCATTTGATTATTCATCCGTTCTTGAAGTGATTACAAAAGCAATCTTTATATTATCTTCTTTCAAGAGATCGAAAACAATTTAAATTTTGTATTATTTTCTTCTCTTTTTACAATAATCCTAAAAAAATCAGTTGAGTATAGAGTTATAATCTTGAGTACCTGAATCA
>CAZHYX010000460.1:0-2017 GCA_964536675.1 uncultured Flavobacteriaceae bacterium | reverse complement strand
AAGGGAGCTGGTTGTGTAGGACTTGCCCACGCAAAAATACAACCTATTTCTAATTTCACAATAGTTTTTTGTAAAATTTTAATTGATAAAATGGAATAAAAAAATAAAGAACTATTAGAAGTTCACTTAAATAATTATATTTGTTTAACCTTATTAAAAACAACAACAATGGAAGATCAACAAAAACCAACAAAAAAAATTGCTTTAAATTATGGATTAATTTTAGGCTTTGTTTCAATCCTACTTCATGTCGCCCTATTTGCAATGGGCAAACACTTAGAGCAAGATTGGAAAGTTATGGTTCTATCCTTAGCTATCACAACAGTTATATTAGTTTTAGGAATCAAAAAATTCAAAGAAACAAACGGAGGCTTTTTAAGCTTAGGGCAAGGATTAAAAACTGGTATAGCTATCGCTATGATTAGTTCTATAATTTATATTATATATACATTACTTTTTATGAATGTTATAGCACCTGAGACAATGGAACAAGGATTGGAAATTGCACGTCAAAAATTATTAGAGAATCCAAATATGAGCGAAGATCAAATTGAACAAGCTATTGAAATGCAAAAGAAATTTTCTGGTCCCGCTTTTTTAGTTCCTATGATGCTCATATTTAGTTTATTTTTCGGTTTTGTAATTTCAATGGTCGCTTCTCTTATCATGAAAAAAAGTGAAGAGAATCAATATTAGTAAAAATAAAACATGAATATATCAGTAGTCATTCCACTACTTAATGAAGAGGAGTCTTTAAAAGAATTACATGATTGGATTGCAAAAGTTATGCAATCCAATCAATTTTTATATGAAATTATCTTTATTGATGATGGTAGTACAGATACTTCATGGCAAGTCATTAAAGACCTATCTCAACAAAACAGTTCTGTAAAAGGAATTAAATTCCAAAAAAATTATGGGAAATCACAAGCGTTGAATGCTGGCTTTAAAATTGTAAAAGGCAATGTAGTTATTACTATGGATGCTGATCTACAAGATAGTCCTGATGAAATTCCCGCCTTATACAAACTTATTGCTAATGATGGTTTTGACCTTATTTCGGGATGGAAAAAAAAGCGTTACGATTCTAAAATTAGAAAAAATTTACCTTCTAAACTTTTTAATGCTGCTGCAAGAAAAACATCCGGATTAAAATTACACGATTTTAATTGCGGACTAAAAGCCTATAAAAATGAAGTTGTTAAAAATGTTGATGTTTATGGTGAAATGCATCGTTATATACCAGTATTAGCTAAAAATCAAGGTTTTACAAAAATTGACGAAAAAGTAGTACAACATCAAGCACGTAAGTACGGAACAACAAAATTTGGTATGAATAGATTTGTAAACGGATTTTTAGATTTAATTACCATTTGGTTTTTATCAAAATTTGGTAAACGCCCGATGCATCTTTTCGGCTTATTAGGTAGTTTTATGTTCTTTATTGGTTTTTGTTTTGCCCTGTATTTAGGTATAGACAAACTTTTTATCAATCCTACAGGAAGATTACTTACCCAAAGGCCTCAATTTTACCTTTCGTTAATTGCTATGGTTATTGGTACTCAATTGTTTTTAGCTGGATTTATAGGTGAACTTATTTTACGAAGTAAACGTGATCATGACAATTATAAGATTAGTGATAAGGTCAATTTATAACAAAAAGGTAAAAAAACAGAGAAGAATCAAGAGAAACCTTGTCTTGCAGTCGTGATTCTAGCGTCAATACTTTAAGGATTCTATCAATATTAGAAGCTACTAAAGAAGACTTTTAATCATTTATTTTTAATCATTTATGATTACCTTTGCCTAAAATTCAGCTCTATGAATAAAGAAGAAATGATCCAAAAAGCCAAACTATGGCTTCAACAACCATTTGATACCGAAACCCAACAAAAAGTACAAGAATTAATAACCGAAAATTCAAATACTTTAATTGATAGTTTCTACAAAGACATGGAGTTTGGTACTGGTGGTATGCGTGGCATCATGTGTGTAGGTACCAACCGAATAAATAAAT
>CAZHYX010000459.1:0-2020 GCA_964536675.1 uncultured Flavobacteriaceae bacterium | reverse complement strand
GTTTTATTTTTTAAAAAATTAGCAAGTGAAAAAAAAGTACCTTATCAAACACTAATCAATGCTTTACTTAGAAAAGAGTTGCAAGCAGTATAACAAATACGAGGAGCGAATAATTTACCCTAGCGGGAAAATTATTGCTCACGATAACCGTTATATCGTAAAGGAAGTTTTAATGACACCATTTAAAAATTATGATGTAAAAGTAATTTTAGATATACCATTCTGTTAACAGTATTATCTCAAATGCTAACAATATCATCCCATAAAGTTGTAGTGTTATTTTTGTCGTAGAAATTTAACTTTTGTAAGAAGAAATAGTTTATACCAATCTAAGTTTGATTAATATTTCTCTATAAAAGTTAGTTAAAAAGAAAGACTCTGAATATCAATTTACTAGCTTGAAATTTAAGTATGATAATCTACTCTAAAAATTTTATATATGTGCTTCAGAACAAAAAAATAAACGAAGAAACTCTGCAAAAACTGCATTTGGAAGCAAATGAATAGTAAGACCTGACAGGTTTCTGAAACCTGTCAGGTCTAATAGGTATAATAATTGGGGTGATATTTAAAGACTTATAAATAAAACCGCTGTTACTTTTGTGGAAAGTAACAGCGGTTTTAAATCTAACTAATTCATCTGTTTTATAATATTATAACTAATTTTTTATTAATTAGAACTAGCTACAATCACAAAACGTAAATCTAAAGTTTGTGTAAATGTAGATTCTAATCGGACATTACCAACTTCAATAATAGTTTCTAATTGAACACTACCATTACTTGAAATCGGAATCTCTTCCCAGATACTAGCGCCTGGTAACCTAACATAAGAGTATACAAAACCAGAATCAAAAATCTCTTGTGTTATCTCTGGAACGGAAACATCATTAGTGCCAGTCACTAGATTGAAGTTAGCGAAGAATACCGAAGTAACATTCGCATTACCATCTTGACCATCTTGTCCGGCAGGACCTGCTGGTCCTTGAGCACCATCAGCCCCATCTTCAGGAGAACACGAAAAGGCTGTTACCATAATTAGTGCCATTAGCACATACTTTGTTTTTGAGATTACATTTTTCATAATATTTAATTTTAATTGTTAATACTAATTCTTTTTTAATTTAATTGACTGCAAATGTGAGGTATAAACAAATGTAAGTCAAGAGGAAAAACCCTGAATTTTAAGGGGATTTTTCCCTTATTGAATAAAGGGTTATTTCCTGTGTAAAAAGGGACTTTTTCCTGTTTTTAATCTTGATTTATATTAACATTTTAGAATAAAATAGTATTAAAATCGTTTCTATTAAACTTGGTTTTTTATTTTTGAATGTTAGAATGGCATATCATTTGCCATAGTTATTATGATAATTAGATAATTATCAGCTATTTAAACTTAGAAATTATGAAGAAACAATTACTATATATTTTACTATCATTAGCTTTTTTAAGCTTTATAGGTATTTCTGTCCAAGAAGATAGGTGGAAAGCACCAAAAGGCGCTAAAGAGCTGAAAAACCCTATAAAAGCATCAAAAAAATCAGAATCTGCTAAAAGAGGCACTAAAATATTTAAAACGCGATGTATGATTTGCCATGGTAAGCAAGGTAAAGGTGATGGTATTGGTGGTAAGGCACTAAACCCTAAACCACAAAACTTGACATTGAAGATGGTAAAATCTCAAACCGATGGCGAGATATTTTGGAAAATTACCAATGGTAGAAACGATATGATAAAATGGGGACCTATTTTATCTGATGAACAACGTTGGGATCTGGTGAATTATGTGAGAACTCTTAAGTAAGGATAAGCGCTTTTTATTATTCTACAAACAAAAAAACAAGAAATGTCTTCACGAGGAATGAGGAACGAATGACGTGGCGATCTCTTAGAAATTTCTGTCTAAACTAAAAAATATTAAGGCTTGTGTTTGAAAAAGAGATGAGAATTACTGAGAGGTTGCTACACTTCGACTTTAGCCTGTCTTGAGTGACAGTCGAAAGGCTCAGTGCAGGCTAAA
>CAZHYX010000458.1:0-2021 GCA_964536675.1 uncultured Flavobacteriaceae bacterium | reverse complement strand
TGCATCAAATAAATTCATTAATCCGTGGCGCAGGTTACCACGGTCGTTATGTTCTAAATAAAGAGGAAGTTCAATGGATCAAGAAGTAAAAAATATCAATATTAAAGATCTGGTTTTATGGACAGAAAATCCTCGAGACCCGATAGATAAAAATGCGACCGATCAAGATATTGTCGATAAAGCAATAAACGACAAATTAAGTAAATGGTCGCTTAAAAAATTGGCTAAAGAAATGGGTGATTACTATGATTTCAGCGAACTCCCTACCGTAGTATATCACAAGAATAAACCAGTTGTTTATGACGGTAATAGAAGAATTGTTCTTGGTAAAATTAAGCATGGATTAGTTCAAATCCAAAACAAAGCAAATATCAAAATTCCAGATTTTCCAGACGAAATACCTTGTAATGTTTGCTCAAAAAAAATTGCATTAAATAATGTGTACAGAAAACATAGTGGTACTGGTTCTTGGCTACCCTTAGAAAGGGATTTGTTTCTTTATAAGTTCATGGGAAAAGAAAAAAGTATATTTCTTCTTTTGGAGGAAGAAACAGGCATTATCAGTGCCAATCCTCACCTTAATCAAGGGTTTGTTAAGGATGAATTGTTTAAAGAAGAAAATCTGAAACGAATGGGATTTTCTTTTAAAAATGGTCGCTTATTAAGTATTCATAGTGATCAAGAAAGTCATTCTATTCTTTCAGATATTTCGGAAAAAGTAGCAGAAAAAATTGTCACAACTCGTAAAAACAGAGGGAAAGTGGTTGAAGTTTTAAAACCATCATCACAAAGCTTGATTGATCAAAACAAGAAAAATAAACCAAGTCATTCTGGCGCAAACTTCAATAATTCAAAGAATACATCCAAACCAAAAATCAAACGACAATCAAGACGTGCCCCAGAGAAAAAATCAGAAATATTCGGAGGTTTGTTGTATCTGCGCATAGGCGATGTCAGCAATTTGTATCGAGATATAGTGGATTTACATAAATTCTACATTAATGACAAAAAACAATTATCACAAACATTTCCAAGCCTAATTAGAATGTCTTTGCGGTTGTTATGTGAAACTGCTGCAAAAGGTCATAACAACACAAAATTTGATAATTATTTGAAAAATAATTTTAACGAAGCTAAAAAATCATTAAACAAGGATACAAAGACTACTTTAGCAAATCAAAACGTGTCAGAGAAAAGTATAGTGCAATTATTGCATACTGGTGCTCATAATTATTCATCATCAAAAAATATGGAGCAAACTCTGGCACTATCTGTAATTATAGGGGAAATACTTACCTTAACTCATGGTCAAGATAACTAGAGTGAGTCATTATTTTTCTCCTTTAAGATATCCAGGTGGTAAAAACTGTATATTTCCTTTTATTTCCAAGTTGTTTTATGAAAATGACTTATTGGGGGTAAGGTACGCAGAGCCATATGCAGGTGGAGCTGGTTTAGCTCTTCGTCTGTTATTTGAAGGATATGTGGATCACATTTACATTAACGACCTTGATAAATCTATATACTCATTTTGGAAAACCATCATAGATACACCGGATGAGTTTTGTGAATGGATAAAAAAAATAGATATTTCTGTGTCTAACTGGAAAAAGTATAAAAAATTACAACAAAACATTTCTGATATTCAATGTTTTGAATTAGCTAAATCAACTTTTTTCCTTAACAGAACAAATATTTCTGGTGTAATAAAGGGTGGCATCATAGGTGGGGCTAAACAAACGGGAAAATATAAAATTAACGCCCGTTTTAATAAACAAGACTTAATATCTAGAATACAAAGGATAAAGACGGTTAGAGAACGTATTTCAGTATCAAATGAAGATGGGCTTCATTTTGTTAAAAAAATGGATAAAAAAAATGAAGAAATATTCATTTACTTAGATCCACCATATTTACAAAAAGGTGCAAATCTTTACATGAACTTTTATTCAAAACAAGACCATATGAATCTTTCAAAAATTATTCATCGTTTGAATAAAAAGTGGATAGTGTCATATGAT
>CAZHYX010000457.1:0-2024 GCA_964536675.1 uncultured Flavobacteriaceae bacterium | reverse complement strand
GGAACTCAAACAAAAAGTTGCATAAAAAAGCGACATCTTCCTTGACATCTACCGAAAACGGGCGTGCTCGCGGGTCAAGTGAATTGATTTGTTATGTGCTCTGGGTAATATTTGATTTAATTCTTATATAAAACTTCTGTCTTTTGGTGAGCCCACTGCCTAAATTTACACCAAGACTTTCTTTAGATACCACTTCCAAATCATTATATGAGATGCGATCTTTTTGAATTTCAACAATCTCTTTTTTAAGAAAATGATTATCTGGTGTTTTAACAATTATAAAATCACCCTTGCTGATAATAGTTGCCCCAATTTCAAAACACAAAACAGAACCATGATGGTAAACATTAATTATCTTCTTAATTTCCTCATATACATATTCTGCCTCATATTCTATTTCTTTTTCTGCAATAGATTCGAATATTGCTTTTCCATACTTTTCTAAAAAAACAATATAATCCTCAAATTCATTAATGTTTAATATGTTATCTATTTGGCTACCATGAGCAATATCATTTCTTAGCTCAACAATTTCATTTATTTTCTTAAAAAGCTCATCTCCTTTATTGTCAATATGTTTGCTATATTTTGTTTTATAAAAATCAGCGAATTGTTTATTGTTTTTTATATTTTTAGATAGATCAATGTTAAGATTTTTGAATGCCTCAATTATTTTTGAATGTTTTAAATTCCCAGAAAAAGGCATAAATGCTTCTCCGTTAAGAGAATATAAACCACTTTGTTTAAGACAATTATTTAGCTTGATTAATATATCTTCTTTATCTAAAGACTCATATTTGGCGTACCTGTTTTCAGAAATTAACAAAATTAGCCTTATGGAAAGTGAAAAGTTATTTTCTTTTATAATCTCTGGTAATTCAGCATATTCTAATATTAATCTGGGGATTATATCAGTATGTTCTCGTATCCATATATTGATATGTTTTTCTAAAATCCCGTATAATGAAATGACGATAGATTTGTACTCAAAAATTTTTTTATGAGTTCTAAACCCTGATAAATGTGTACAGAATTCTTTTAGTGTTTTGTCACTTGATGCTCTTTGCTCCTTGGCGATCTCATTGATAAGATCAATATGTTTTATGTACTCTCTAATACTTGCAATATCAGTTTCAAATTCTTTTAACGAAATAACGGACATAGTAAGTTTACTCCGAATATTCCTTGAATATATCATTGAAATATTCAATCCGTCCTCGAACAGTTGGAACCTGGTTGTCTCGCCCGTCGAAAAGTTTTTGGGTCTTATCCTCATCAATCCAAATTTTTCTATATTTTTGTTCTTTTATTTTATCTGAATTTTTTATTATCATGTCTTTTTGGTCAATATTTAATGCTATAGCCTGCAACAATGGGTCATAAATTGTTTTTTGTGGTTTTGTTACTTTTCGCTCATATACAGGTGAAATAAATGCATCGTCACCAAATATTAAGTACGCTGTTTCAATGCTATCTATGAATAAACTTTCTAGTTGTTTGACTGTTTCATCTGAGAATCTATTTGCTTGCTTTAAGTAGGCATCTAAAAAATCTTCAATTGAACCTGTAAGTTTATTAAGAAATCGATATGCAAAAAATCGTAGAACTAATTGCACATCCTCCATTTTTCGATAAGCTTCACTTGTTAATAATTGTTGCTCTCCTTCAGACTCTAACGGAATATGCCACATTTTTCTAAAACTCTCATTATTTGAAAGTTTTAGGCATAATTGATTAAATTTTCCATTATATAGGGCATTCCTTGTTTCTTGTGGTGTTAATTTTTCTCCACCACTATTTAATCTCTCAAAAACTATTTGTTTAAGTTTTTCCGCTTCTTCTTCTGTTTTTGCCGTTTCTTCAAGTAAAACGATAGATGATATATATCTTCTATCAATTCCCCTTTGGATCTCCTGTGGTAGTTCACTATATTTTTTACCTTCTAGCTCTTTCCAGTACTCAAGTCCTTCTAGGACGAATTTTCCACTATAGAAATCATAAATTGAAGTTAACCGTTGCAAACC
>CAZHYX010000456.1:0-2053 GCA_964536675.1 uncultured Flavobacteriaceae bacterium | reverse complement strand
AATATGTTTCCTGATAATCATACCGCTGGTGTGATTGATACAAAAAGAGCTTTTTTGATGGGAAATGCTTTGGTTATTGGGATTGTTGAGAGAATTGGAAAAGTACTTTTAGAAGAATTATAATGTTGAAGTACGATGATAGCTCAGAAAAATCTATAGTTTCTTATGCCCAACAATTAGTTGGTAAAACGATAGAGGATGTCATCTCTTTAACTGGTGAAGAAGTAAAAATAAATATTAGAAACAAAGGGATGATAGGACAATTTATTGAAGAATATTGGTTTGGTCAGAAACCTAACTCATCACCTCTTCCAGATTTTGAAAAAGTTGGTATTGAATTAAAAGTTATACCTCTTATTCAGCAAATAAAAAAAATTGCTGTTAAAGAACGTACTAAGGTATGTAGCATTGATTACAAGAAATTAGCAAATGAATCTTGGGATACTTCTCATGCTAAATTAAAATTAAATAAAATATTATTTATCTATTATTTGTACGATTCAAATAACTTACTACAATCAAAAGTAATGAAAATTGATTTATGGGAATTAGATAATGGTACTAATGAAATAATCATTAAACAAGATTGGTTAGGAGTACAGAAAACTATAGTTGATGGATTTGCGCATGAGCTTTCGGAAACTCAATCTAAAGTTTTAGCCGCATCAAGGTCTGGTTCTGGTGGTAAAAATAAAAATGGAGAATTTAAAGACTTAGTTTTTCAGCCTAATCAAGTACATGAAGAAAAAGCACTAAAACGAGCTTTTTCTTTAAAATCGTCGTTTACAAATCAACGTTGGATTGAAATAAGCACACGTACAAAATATGAATCAATTATTGAAACTTTGAATATTGTTAGCTTGGATATCTTGGAACAATTAGTTTTAGAAAAAATAAATTTATTAGAAGGTAAGTCTATTTTAGAATTATCAAAATTATTTGATGTAAATGTTGGTAAGAGTAAGAGTAGAGTTGCATCCGTAATGAAGAAAGTAATAGGTTTTAAAAGTGTACGTTCTAAAATTAAAGAATTCGAACAGTTAGGTATCAAAATTAAAATGATAAATGTAAGAGCAAAAGATTATCGCCCAATGGAGGCTATATCTTTCCCTGCAATGAA
Organism: uncultured Flavobacteriaceae bacterium; assembly: GCA_964536675.1. Taxonomy (GTDB): domain Bacteria; phylum Bacteroidota; class Bacteroidia; order Flavobacteriales; family Flavobacteriaceae; genus Aureibaculum. The sequence goes on along the minus strand of CAZHYX010000456.1, from coordinate 933 downwards.
GTTACAAGAATTTATTTTAGAAGAGTGGGGAGAATCCACTTTTTTACCAATGATAAATAAAATCTTATTTATACCGATTTATAAAGAGCAGAAAGACATTAAAGACTTGGATAAACTTTATTTAGGTAAAGCATTTTTTTGGGCACCTGACAATGATGACCTTAATACTATTAAGAAAGAATGGTTAAATTATCAAGAAGAAGTCCAAAATGGTAAATGTAAAGTAACTAGGATACCAAATAAAACAGAACGAGGATATAAAGAGGTAAGCGAACTATCAAAAGAGTCTGCAACTCAAATCATACATATACGTCCTCATGGTAGAGATTCTAATGATAGAGATGAAGATGGCTTTGGAAATACTATTATTAAACAATCATTTTGGCTAAATACTAAATTTATGCAACAATTAATTATTAAAAATTTATAAGAAAAGGTTAGTGTATACAAATAATAGAAGTAAAAGAAATATTGACAAGAGTTATTACTGTAGAGGCAGAAACAGTTGATGATGCAATATTTAAAGTTGAAGATATGTATTTTAAAGAGAAAGTCGTATTAGATTAGGGTCTAGTAAACTTTAGAGGTTATTTTGTCTAAGATATTACAAACTAATTTTTATGTATGTGATGCATTGAACGATAATTATTTGACAAACTCCCACTATTTATATATAATAAAACCAAGTTTATATAAAAGGAGTCCATATGCAAACCATAGGTATAGGTGAACTTCAGAAAAATATGGGGATATTGACCCATCTTACTGAGGCACTTACCATCGTAGACAAGCGTAAAAATAAAAAGGTAGCAGTGGTTTATCCTGTAGAACAAAATCATGTCAGTGTACTGGAGTTGCTTGCTGGGAAATACAGTAAGTATGCTAGAAATAAAAAGAGTGATATAGGTTTTAAAGAGATACGGGATAAAGCAA
>CAZHYX010000455.1:1411-2056 GCA_964536675.1 uncultured Flavobacteriaceae bacterium | reverse complement strand
GAATACGGACAAAAATACTTCGCAAAATGGGTGGGTTATTTATTTCCAATTGCCTAAGCGCTTTTTTTCAGTCGTCTGCCGATAAAAAAGCTCACTAAAGCCAGTAAGATACTTCCAATTCCTAGTATCCATAATAATTTTTTCTGTGCATCCAGTATTGGATTGTCAAACATATTGACAGAATAATGAAAATTAGCAATTTTCCAGGATCCATTTTTACGCAGTATTGTTGCTGACCAAATAGCATTTACTGCAAATGTTTCACCTACTGCAAGTTTGTAAACATCATTACTGTGTCCAAATGCGATGGCAACATCATCTTCATGAAGGATGGATGGTTTATCCGGCACAAAATGATAAGTGATAGACTCAACAATTCTATCGGGACCTTTCATCATTTTTTCATAGTAGGCCCGCAAATTATCACGGCCCTGGATCACTTCACCATTCATGGTTGAAAATATGATATTTTCATCGATATTTGCATAGATAGTGTCAATATCTTGTTCATTTTTTGCGCGTTGTATAGTCACCAGTAAAGCGCGTAACTCAGTGTGTATAAGTTGATCTTGATCCGCTGTTAGTTGTTGTTTTTCATCCGCGAAAACTGTAAATGAAAATAACAATAGACATAAATACAAGGCT
>CAZHYX010000455.1:0-1378 GCA_964536675.1 uncultured Flavobacteriaceae bacterium | reverse complement strand
CTTTAGGAGGGATTATATAAGGAATGGAAATTCAATAACTTTATCATTCCTAAGGTATCTGCTTAAATAAAGTCATATACGCAGAAATTATTCTTCTTTAGCACGTTCCAATTCCAGCCAAAATGTACTTCCTTCACCGACAGTACTATTGACACCTACTGTTCCACCCATAAGTTCCGCAAGTTGTTTGGTAATAGACAAGCCAAGCCCTGTACCTTCAATATCTGATGTATTCGCACCCAGACGTTCAAATGAATTAAAAAGAAACTGCTGTTGTAATTCGGTTAAACCGTTACCTGTATCCGAAACTAAAATACGTAGCTTGTCCTTTTCTGGAATTAACGCGTATATGGTAACGGTTCCTTCTTCTTGGTTATATTTAATTGCATTGGATAAAAAATTTATTATTATTTGTTTTATTCTTTTACGGTCACCCAGTATTTTTTTTCCTTCAAATAAATTCAATTCCAATGAGATTTTTATAGCATGTTTGTCTGCCATAGGTCTGATAAGTGATACGCATTCACTTAGTATATCGCCCAAAATAATTTCAGACATCACAAAATCAATCTTTCCTGATTCAATTTGTGCCAGGTCTAGCAATTCATTGATAAGTTCGAGTAAATGATGTCCTGCTTGTAGTATTTCGTTAATGCTGTCAAGATGATCTTTAGAAAGTTTTTGATCATCGATTTGTATCAGTTGACTGTATCCTATAATAGCATTCAGAGGAGTTCGTAATTCATGACTCATTCTGGATAAGAATTCACTTTTTGCAACATTTGCATGTTCAGCTTTTTCTTTTTGTAATTTTAACTCGACCTGTTTTTTTGCTGTTGTTAACAGTTGATTGGTCATTTCAATGATTTTGGTTACATCAGTGAAGGTTAAAACTGAACCCGAAATCAAGCCCTTTTTACTGATAAGTGGTGAAACAGTCAGGTTTATAAACGCTAAGGGTGTATTGGGTTTTATCAGTATACATTGTGAAAATTTAAGGGGTTTCTTTTTTTCTATACATTGTTCGATAGCATTTGATAGCTGATTCTGCCCTGTTGGCAATTGGATGAATATTTTTTTATCGATGTGAGAACCGATAATTTTATTATCTGAACTATCAAGCATTGATAATGCAGCCGCATTGGCAAAATCAATGGTACCTTCTTCGGTCGTGGTTATCACCCCCTCAACCAGTGAGCTCAAAGTAATCAGGGCTCGTTTTCTTTCAACAAAGAGAGCCTGTATGGCATTATCAATTTGTCGCCAGCTCCAGATTGGGTAACTGAAAATGATAACAAAAAAAGCGTTGACTGGAGAAAACCAAAAATGAGTGACGCGTAACAAAACCAAACTTAAGATAGTTGTACTGATAATGAGC
>CAZHYX010000454.1:0-2069 GCA_964536675.1 uncultured Flavobacteriaceae bacterium | reverse complement strand
AGTATGTCAGATACATATTTCACATATTGCGTGGTTGATGAAGCACATTGTGTGTCAGAGTGGGGACACAGTTTTAGAACTTCATATTTGCGATTAGGTCAAAATGCCCGAAAATATTGTAAAACACTTTCAGACAACATTCCAATTCTTGGTTTAACTGGCACCGCTTCATTTGATGTTTTGGCGGATGTTCAAAGAGAATTAGAAATCAATGATGAATCGGCAATTGTCGCTCCCGCAAAATATGAGAGAAAAGAACTAAATTTTGAAATTATAGATGTTGGTATGCCAGAAATCCCAGAAGGTTTGGATGATAACCTTGAAATTAAAAAATTAGTTGCTGACCACAAACAAAATGCATTACATAATTATTTAAATGAATTACCCTTTAAAGAGTGGGGTAATGGTTTTGTATTTGAATCAATAGAAGAGTTCCTATCACTAAAACTTGACTATATAAATTCTGGGTTGATTTTCTGTCCACACGTTGGATGGAAATTTGGTGTGAAAATTATTCATTCAAAAATTGTTTCAAAATTTGAAGATTTGAGAATTTCTACTGGAATGTATGCAGGTAGTTTAGGTGACGATGATTCAATAGATTTAGAAGAAGTTCAAAGCCAATTTAAACGAAATGATTTAAATCTATTGGTTGCTACAAAAGCATTCGGGATGGGTATAGATAAACCCAATATCCGCTTCACCGTTCATTTTAATATGCCTCAATCTATTGAATCTTTTTATCAAGAAGCAGGTCGTGCTGGTAGAGATAAAGATAAAGCATTTTGTTCAATTCTATATTCCCCAACAACCATTGATGAACAAATCGATGGTAAAAATACACAAATCTCTACCGATAAAAGTTTGATGTTCTCTTTTTATCGCAATTCATTTCGTGGGATTGAAAAAGAGAAGCGAATTATGTGGGAATTGTTAAGTGAAATATCATTTCCATACAAAAAAGGTGTCGATGATTTAATAGAGTTAACTGCAGATATTAATGTTCTATTTAAATTGAATTTGAAAGAAAACAAAGGAAATCCGGTTTTATATGTAAATGGTGAAACTTTTGGTGAGAGTTATGGAAGTATCTATTTGAAAAGATTAAGGGTGTATCCAGAAACAAGAAATGATAAAAAGATAATTGAACCAGGCGAATCAGAAAAGTTACTAAATAAAATCAAAAATAAATTATTGGATGGATGCCCTCAAAATAAAAATGTTTATAATTGGCTTTCCAGTAAAGACCAGAGAAAACCAGAGCCCGGTTTTGAAAAAATACTTGCCAATATGAATGTCGGTGATAATCCAAAAAGGGTCGATGTTGGTTTTACAAATGACCGCACAAGAATAATTGCGGATTACCTTGCCCAATTTGATAACTCTTGGGAAGAATCAATGATTCTAGAAGCAAATGACTATTGTTTCACACCATCAGATTTTATTAAAAATCTTGGCATAGAATATCGGAAGAAAACAAATGCTAACTTTGAATTTGACAACGCGCAAATCGAACGAATCTCAATTTGGTTTTACCAAGTTCGGGATCAATCTGACACATTCAGAGCTATTTATAGATTATCTGTGATCGGCGTGGTTGATGATTATGAAGTTGATTATCGAACAAAAACCATAACCGCAACGATTTCTAAAAAACAAGATGAAGATCATACCAACATACTTAAAAAGTATGTTGGTAGATATGTCGCAACTAATGAAAAAAACAAGGTTTTAGGACAAATAAATAAATTTCGTGGTGATACAACCATTCAAAAATGCTGTGGGTTCTTAGCTGATTTTGTTTATACGAAAATTGCGGGTAAAAGATATGAAGCAATTAATGTAATGGAAAGCGCAATTAAAGCAGGAAAAGTCAATAATAAGAATTTTGAAGAATTTGTAAATACTTATTTTGATTCAAAATACACCTCTTGTTTAAGAAATTATCTATATGATTATACTATTGATTTGGTTTGGGATTATTTGGAAATAACAAAGGGTGAACCAGATTCAATAAACCATTTGCGTGGTGCTTGTGATAGATTGTTAGTAGAAAATCCTGATAATCC
>CAZHYX010000453.1:0-2070 GCA_964536675.1 uncultured Flavobacteriaceae bacterium | reverse complement strand
GACGCTAGCGATGACATTTCTAAAAATCCCTAAAAACTCGTGATAACATTTTTCTTTAATATGGGTTAAATAAGATATACTAAACTAATAAAAGAATATGCGAGGAGTATTGACAAGATCTATGTCTAACATTCTTGGGGTGGACAAGGAATTTAAATTATGGCAGGCAATAATATTTTACATAAGCGCAATCGGCATGCTTATGTTAGTCCTGGTGATAAGTTAAGCTATGATATAAAATCAAGAATTTCAGAAGCAGAGTCTTGAATTTTTTCCGGTGTTGTGTTGGTGTTTTCTACCAGATAATTAAAAACCGCTTCAACTTGCATAAAGGTTATTAATTCATCTGCATTAATCATCTCAATAACCTTTTTAATAATATCTTGATTGATGGGGGTGACACCTGGCTTTGAGTTGATTTTTTCTAAGTATTGAACCCTACCAATTAAAAGTTCTTTTTCAATGAAAGCCATAGTGCTAAGATTTTGCTGCAATTTAATATTTACCGGTGACTGATACAATACAGAATACCATTTTTTAAAAACTTCTAACAATTTTTATTTGGCAACGATAAATTGAATAGTCTTTCTTATTTTTGACTTATTCAAATCACAACTTATAATTATGCTATCAATAATTATCGGCTCCGGAGCAAACCTGTTTATTTTAATTGTAGTAATTCTGATTGGTGCCATTGCTGGCCTCTCGTTTACTGATATATTAAAAACAAAAGAAAAGTCAGAAGACTAGTATATCCTACGATTTGTCTGTGACTTATTTTTAGAATTTCAGGGTTTATACTGTACCTTTTTTAGCTTTTGCTATTATATGATTAACGCAATATGACATCTTTAATCGTATATCCTTCCTATGTAAATCGTTTTTTAGAGATAATATTATGGCTATTTTCTGAAGTCAGCAGTAAACATCATAAGACAAAAATCGAAATTGAATTTGAATTAAATCAGATTAGAAAAGCCCAAAATGACCCAGGAATTTGCCCCAATATATAATAGGTACTATGATGAAATTTTTATTTATATAAGCAAAAGGATTGGCGACTATGATGCCGTAGCTGACGTTACTTCGAAAACTTTTACCAATTGCCTATCTAAAATTGATAAATTCAAAGATATGGGCGTACCATTTTCTGCCTGGCTGTATAAAATTGCTATTAATGAGGTAAGACAGTTCTTCCGCGCCCAAAAAAGATATCCACGTACTATTTGCATTACAGATCGTGATTTTCAAGACATCTCAGAGGAGGCACTCGAGCCTTCAAAATATGATAAAGCACAGGAAATTGTCCCGAAATTACTGGCAACGCTATCAGAAGCTGAGCTACAATGCATTGAACTCCGCTTCTTTGAAAAGAAGTCATTCAAGGAAATAGGTTATTTAATGAGCCTGACAGAAGTTAATGCCAAGGTTAGAACATATCGAATTTTAAAGAAACTTAAGGAAAAATCGTTTTTGAACTAAGGTGAAAGAGGCTCGAAATATATTAATAAAAATAAACCGTCCCGACCCAAGGCCAGAGCTTATTCATAAATACAAGAATTTTAGTCGCTTTGTGGATAGGTTTTACAATTTACATACACCAGCAGGGTTCCGCTGGATGATGAAATCTAACATCAAAAAACTGGTTTTAATTCTAATAATTGCCCTATTATTGCTAATGTGGTTATTAGGGGAGCTTTAAGTCAACCTCATACATCATAATTTGGTTACTATGGCCATTTTAATGGCATTAAGTAATACCCTGTATCTACAAAATATGTGTGATATTTAATTAAGAATCAACTTTTAGCCTTATTTTGAATAGATTAAAATTTTTATTATTTCTTACCCTATTCGCAAATACCGTAATTGTACTTGCTCAACCTAGCTTCACCGCAGGTGGTGACATAACGGTTAACCAAAATTCAGGGGCTTATCCATCAACACAATGGGCCACCGATATTGTTGCTGTGACCCCTTCTTTTGAGGTAAATATTGATCAAGTAACAAATAGTCTAAGTTTTTCGGCAGATCCAGCTATTGATGCCGCAGGTAATTTAACATTTGAGC
>CAZHYX010000452.1:0-2071 GCA_964536675.1 uncultured Flavobacteriaceae bacterium | reverse complement strand
TCACCACACTTATCACAGAACATGATTACTCCTTATTTTGATAGCTAACGGTCGACTTGAACTATAAAGTTTCGCTAGAAAATTTATTAGTTCCAAGGTTTTGTTACCTACTTATGTAAACAACTTTGGTGTTAAAGATGTAGGTTTTATATTAGGCTCTTTAATTTTAATAATAATCGGCATAGGCATCTCAATACTTATTAAAAGTGCTTCACCTGATTGCAAAGCAGGTAAGTATGCTAAGGAACTTTTATTTCCCTCGGAACATGCTTTCTCTATTACACTTCTATCAGCTTCATTTATCAGCCGATGAACTATAAAAGTACCCATTTGACTTAATGTACCGACAGGTATATCTCTTGGTGTTTGTGTAGATATACATAAAAATAATCCATGCTTTCTACATTCTTTAGCAATTTTATCAAAAGCATCAAGTTCTAAATCCTGTAAAAAATCATCAGTAATTGTTTTTTTAAGAAATTGATGTGCTTCATCAACAAATAATACAAGTGGATTTTCTTTAAATTTATATTGTCGAGCTTCTTCGAGTAAATAACTACCAATAGCATTAGTCAATATTTCCCGTAATCCTTTTTCAAAAGATGCATCTTTTAGAGATATTATAAACAATGTTTGTTCTGTTTGTTCAGTATCTAAAAAATCTTCCAATTCTTGGTTAAATTCATTATCATCATCTAATTGCTTATTAAATCCAAAGATATTTCTAAACTCTGGTTGTCCTCTTAAACGTTCAATTCTACTAATTAAAGAACGAACATTTGCAACTGCAGTTCCATCTGATATACCAAAATTAGTTGTATCTCCGTGACGAACACACTCTTCATTTATTTGCTGTGTTAAATTAGCTAAATTAAAGTCACATTGGTCTGTTTCTATAATATGTCTATATCTACCAAATTTTGTATAATAATCACTTTTGGATTGACTTTCTTTTTGATAAATATTTTGTCCAAAATCTTCATTAATTTGCAATTGTTTAACAAGCTTTAAACTTTTTATAGCTTCTATAAGCTTTGGTTTTTGTGCATTCTCGCTCGGTCTAAATAGTGCTATTAAATCTGTACTTCTAAGTCTTGAATAGTGAAAAAATGTATCTTCTTCCTCTGCCCCAAATTTTACAGTTTTTACATTATCTAAATTATAAAAATTTTGATATTCTCCAGTAGCATCTATTAAAATTGCTTTAGATTTATTTAGACGTAAAAATTCTTCAAGTATTCTTGATATTGTATAACTTTTACCAGCTCCTGTAGTGCCTACAATTGCACAATGTCGCCCAAATAATTGATTAGGATTTAAAGGTAAGCTTGTTTCTAAACTATTAGTTAATTTTGCAATATCAAAGGATACTGAATTACTAGCTTCATTACTTATAAATAATGTTTTAATTAAGTCAGATGAACATAAATATACTTTTGAACCAACAGCAGGGTATCTACCTAATCCCTTGTCAATTTTTTTAGAATAGTAATTAAATGATAATAATAATTCTACTTTACCTTGAGGGTGAAAACTTGAATCATAAAAAGCATGTTCACCTAAGAAATTTTGTTCTTTTTCTGGTAAAGAAACTTCTTGTAATTTTCCTAAGAAACCAAAGTTTTCACCTTCTATTACTATATAATTTCCAACAATACCACCAGATAATTCATCTTCATAGTGCCAGAATTTTTTTAAAAGTGTAGGAGTTGGAAAATGTATATTTGAATAACTTGGAGTAACTTTTGATATATAGCCTACAAATTTATCATTTGTAAATATATGTTTATTCATGATGCATGACCATTAAAATCTAAATACTGACTCGATGGTAGATTTGTTACAAAATCTTTAAAAAATTCTCCAATGATTAATACTTGACTACTTTTTTTTGATAGTTCAAAAAGTTTTTTAAAATTCTCATTCATTGTTGGATTTATAAACGGTTCTATAACCACTAAATTTAAACTTGGATTTTGATTTAATGCTTCATTTATCATTGTAAAGATATGCTTGTCTGCAAAACTGAACCCTATGTTAATCAGAGTCGTAGTACCACCTTTCCTAAGTT
>CAZHYX010000451.1:0-2071 GCA_964536675.1 uncultured Flavobacteriaceae bacterium | reverse complement strand
TTATGAAATACTTTTTATTAACAATTATTATAGCCTTTTCTGGCTGTAGTTCAAAAGATGATTATATACTTTTTAATAAAGCACATGAAACAAAAAGAGAAATGAGCACAGAAGTCGAAAATATTCAATTTGAATACAAAATTCAACCCTATGACAGAATTTCCATTATGGTCTATAAACATCCTGAACTTAGCTCAACAACCATTGGTAACGGACAACTTGAAAGAGGTCTTTTAGTAAATTCAAAGGGTTATTTACGTCTACCTTTAATTAGAAAAATAAAAATTTCGGGACTCTCTCAAACAAAAGCCGAAGAAGTTATTTCAGATGCCTATAAAACTTATCTTAAACATCCAGACATTCAAGTTGAAGTAATTAATAAAAAAGCTTATGTCATTGGTGAAGTTAATAATCCTGGAGAGATACCACTAGTCAATGAACGCCTTACTCTTTTACAAATTCTTGCAAAAGCCGGAGATATGACAACTACTGCCAATAGAGCTTCCATCTTAATCTTAAGAAATGGACAAATGTCTAATAAGATACATACAAAAATTGTTGACTTAACTGATATTAACGCAATTGCTACATCAAACCTTATGATTGAACCCTATGATATTGTTTATGTAATGCCAAACGGCATGAGAGCTTTCAATACCCATGTTGCTGAAATAACTCCTCTATTTCAGCTTATTACCTATGCTTTACAACCATTTGTTAATATTAGATTCTTGTCTAATTAAAAGATTTAACTATGCCATATACAACACAAATAGAAAAATTAACTTCAAAGGATATTCTAAATATTTTAAATAATTATAAATGGTCTATACTCTTTAGTACATTACTCATAACTAGCATAAGCTACTTTATTACCTACTTCAAGCCTTCAATTTATGTTTCAAGTGCTATTATAAAAGTTAAAGCTAATGAAAAAAGACATTCTAATGATGTTATTAATAATACCCTATCTACAGATAGATCAAAAGATGTGCATGAAGAAATAACTTTACTTAAAACTTATAAAATAAATCGTAGTTCTTTAGATAAAGTAGACTTTCAGATAAAATACTTTTATGAAAAAGCTTATAGAAAAATAGAACTTTATAATAAAAATGTACCTATCAAGATAAATAATTTAAAAATTTTAAACGATGATATTCTTGCTAGATATATAACCCTTACTCCTAATGATATGGGCTATAATCTTTCTTATAGAAAACCATATAAAGCGAAAGTAAAACAAAAACTTTTTGATACAAAAGAGTTTGAATTTAAAACACTTAAAAATTTAAAATTTGATGATATAATTACTACACCTTATTTTACACTATCAATCAAAAAAATCTCTGAAATCACTAATCCTATAGACTTTACACTACATGGTGAAAAAAGAAATATTTTTGAAAATCTTATTCGTAAGAATTTAAATATCACTCAACTTGAAAAAGATACTTCTCTTATTCAAATTAACTTTGAAGACAGCATCCCTGAACGAGCAAATTTATATGTAAACTCATTAATTGAAAGTTTTATTAATTATAGTATAGAAAATAAAAATACTCAAAACAATAAAACTCTTGACTTTATTACAAAAGAGCTAAAAAATATCAAACAAGAACTAAATAATTCAGAACAACAATTAGAATCACATCAAATGAATCGTAATATTGTCAAACCTTCTATCCAAGCGGATCTATATATCAAGAGATTAAGTAATATTGAGATTGAAATATCAGAAAATAACTTAAAAAATAAACTTATAGAAAATTTAATATATTTTGTTCAGGAAAATTACAATATGGCAGCAATAGCACCATCTGTAGATAAACTTAATGATCAAAACACATTAAGGTTAATCACTCAACTTCAAGATAAACAACTAAAAGAAGAAGAATTAATACAAGAGTATACAGATCAATATCCAGAACTTAAAGTATTAAGAAGTCAAATATTCACAATAATAAAAAAGATTGAAAGTAATTTGAGAAGCTTAAAAGAAAATATTGACTATCAAAATAAAAGTTTAATACAACGTAAAAAAGAATATGAAAAAGAGATGAAAACTCTA
>CAZHYX010000450.1:0-2084 GCA_964536675.1 uncultured Flavobacteriaceae bacterium | reverse complement strand
ATGGACATCGACAAACCATCTTGCCACAGACTGAGCAAAAGAAAGATAAACAAAATGAATAGAAACTAGAGGTAAAGCTATGTGTGGGGGCGTATTTTATTTACATAAAGGCGAAGAAAATCGGTTTTACTTTCCTAATCCTAAAGCCGTTTTGTCTGTAAAAAACAAAAATGGGGAGATTCAATTGATTCCCTGGGGCAGACGTAAGCATCAACAAGGCGCATTACCGCTAGGTGGTTGGGCAAGGCTTGATTCTATCTATGCGGGTCGCTGGGGTCGGTATTTTCCTGTGCCCGTTAAATTGCAGATTTCACAATTTATGGAGAATAATGTAGAAGGCGCAAGTCAATGGTTTGATATTACCAAAGGCAAGTGGATTCAGGGTTTAATAGCTAGAGACAACCATGAGCAACGGGTCTATGTGGTCACGGTTGAGCCTGAAATTGAGGATGCCGTGCATGAGCGGTGGCCTCGTATTTTGGTGGGGTGATATTTTGATTTATTAGCTGATAAAAATACGATACTTTTACAGTTTATTCCTAATGCGAGAACTGAAAATCATCACTAAATGCTTTGGCATCTGAACGTATGGTTTCACCGCAACCTTGTAGATCACCTGTTTGATGGACTTTTTCCAGAAAAGCATTCATTTTTCCATTACCTGAAAGCGGTTGGATTGATTAATTTTCAATAGACACACGAATATGAGAGCTGGAGGATATTTTAAATTTCTTCAGCTTATCAATTATTTAAGCTATGAATGTGGCTTCTAGTGTTTGTACAATCATCATCTTTGTTCGTTACTATTTACGGATTGATTATAGCAGATGTTCATAAAGTTGAATGTATTCATAGTTGCAAATAATAGGCACTTATTATTATATGCCTATGTTGTGCTACACTCATTTCATGAACACCATTACCAAAAAGAAACAGGTCATTGATTATGTGAAGCATCATTCTCTGGTTCGATCCAGTGAGGTTGAGAAGAATGGGTTGCCTAGAATTTATCTTAATCAACTGGCTCAAGAAGGTGTAATTAATCACGTAGGTCATGGTCTTTACCAATGGCCTAATATTAAATTGGATAGCCATGCTGCTTTGAGCGAAGTGGCTAAAAAGATTCCCAAAGGTGTCATTAGTCTATTGTCTGCATTGAGCTTTCATGAATTCACGTCAGAGAATCCCTTTGAAGTTTGGGTTGCACTAGAGCGTAAAGCTTGGCGACCTGTTATTGATTACCCTCCTGTTCGCTTTGTCTTTATGTCGGGTAAGTCCATTGAGGAAGGCATTGATGTGTATACCCTTAATGGTGTAGAAGTACGGATATTCAATCCCGCTAAAACGGTTGCTGATTGTTTTAAATACCGCAACAAGATTGGTCTGGATGTAGCACTAGAAGCTCTCAAGGAAGGTTGGAAAATGAAGAAATTCACAATGGATGAATTGATGCATTATGCTGAAATTTGTCGGGTTAAGAATGTTATTCGTCCATACGTGGAGGCTCTGATTTGAACAGAGATATAGCGGCTTCTATTCGCCAACGCTTACTTAATCTGGCAAAGGAAAAGCATGAAAATTTTGATTATGTACTGCGTCAGTATTTGATTCAGCGGTTACTCTATCGGTTGAGTATTACTGATTATCGAGATCAGTTTTTATTAAAAGGCGCAATGCTGTTTTGGGTCTGGAATCAGGATATTCATCGACCAACACGCGATATTGATTTACTAGGTTTTGGGAGTAATGACAAGCAACATCTGACTGATGTTTTTAAAGGTGTCATTGGCTTACATGAGGATGATGGACTAGTCTTTGATACTCAGAACATTCGTATACAAGACATCAAGGAAGATGCTAAGTACCAAGGTGTGCGTATAACAGGTCATGCCAGTCTGGAGCAGGCACGTATACCTTTTCAAATAGATATTGGTTTTGGTGATGCGGTGACTCCTGGTTCTGAGAATATCGAGCTGCCTTCTTTTCTGGACCTTCCTGCGGCTAATATTGGTGCTTATCCTGTCTATACGGTGGTTGCCGAGAAGTTTCAGGCAATGGTTGAACTGGGAATTGCAAATAGTCGC
>CAZHYX010000449.1:0-2097 GCA_964536675.1 uncultured Flavobacteriaceae bacterium | reverse complement strand
ATCGAAGAATAATTTATTTGCAAAAAGCCGCTGAAAGAACTGGGTTACTCAGTTTTATTGACAAGAAAGAGCAAAATCCTGATCGTGATTATGATGATTATCAAAGTGGTGATCAGAAGTTTGATAAGATGGTTGGTGAAATGGCGGGTCTGTATAAGCTACAGGCAGAAACTATAGGCCATATTATTCGTAGTGAATTTGAGAAGCTTTCTAAAAATGCCAGAAAAAGGCCCTACTCTGGGGAAGTGATTTTTAGGGATTTAAAGAAATATGTACTAAAGCACCCGCTATAGTACATAAGAACCGTGTAATCATTTTTCATGAAATATCGCTAATATAATTAAAATTCATAGACAATAATCATTTTTCATGAAATGATGGTTTTTGAAATTGACAATCGAAATTCATGAATATGGCAAATTATAATCAAAATTCACGGCCTGTAACTATTTTTCACGCTTTTCCTGCTCTGGAAGAGGGGGCAACGCTTGCGGGATATGCGGCGTTGATTGAGGGGCATGAGCTGTTAGTGCCTGCTCCTGATTATTTAAGCGCAATAGGTTCAAAACATAAAAGATATGATAATGGGCGTTGGCATATTTTTACGCCACGGCATAAACCTGATGATACCCTACATGGACACCTTACATTTGCTCTGAAACATGAGGGCATTGATCTGGCTACACTAAAAGCTTTGTTTTCAACGATTGAGAAAGAAGAGATAGTTAATATTGTTTACTCAGAACCAACGGGCGCATATAGCCGGAGAATATGGTTCCTATATGAGTGGTTATGCGAAGAAAAGCTCGATATCGAGGATGTGAAGCAAGGTAATTTTGTCGAGGTTATTAATGACACCCTTCAATATCCGGGGCAGTCTCGTGATTCAAAGCGCCATCGTGTTCGTAATAACTTACCGGGAACCCGTGAATTTTGTCCATTGATCAGAAGGACGAAAAAGCTTGATCAATTAATAGGTTTAAATTTGTCTCAGGCCGCTGTCGATCATATCGGTAAGACACATGCCGATCTATTAAGCAGAGCCGCCGCTTTTCTGTTACTAAAAGATTCAAAGGCATCCTACACCATAGAAGGGGAGATTCCACCACATAGCCGCATTGAACGGTGGGGGAAGATTATTGGTGAAGCTGGAAAACGAGAGTTGACAGTTGAAGAGTTGGAATCTCTTCAAAGTGTTGTTATTGCAGATAGCCGATTTGTTATGCCCGGACAACGTATTGAGGGTGGTTTTGTAGGCGACCATGATCGGACAACTGGAATGCCAATGCCTGTGCATATTTCGGCGTGCCATGATGATCTGGATAGCCTTTTGTCAGGATTGATTAATACCTACCAAATACTTGGCGATAGTGATTACGATGCTGTTCTGATGGCAGCGTTAATTGCCTTTGGCTTTGTATTTATTCATCCATTTGAAGATGGTAACGGTCGTATTCATCGCTATATGTTCCATCATGTATTGGCGGAAAAGGGGTTTGTACCTAAAGGTTTAGTCTTTCCGGTATCCGCTGTTATTCTAGAACGCATTGATGATTACAGACAAACGCTGGAACATTTCTCAAAGCCTAGACTTGATTTGATTAAGTGGCGACCTACTGAAAAAAATAATGTCGAAGTTTTGAATGAGACTATCGACTTGTATCGCTATTTTGATGCGACAAAACAAGCAGAATTCTTTTTTGAATGTGTTGAAGAAACGGTAAATAAAACTTTGCCAGAGGAAGTTGATTACTTGAAAAAGTATGATCAATTAAATGACTTCATCAAAAACTATATCGACATGCCGGATAAGCTGGTTGATTTTCTTATTCGTTTTCTGGATCAAAATGGCGGAAAATTATCAAAGCGCGCACGAGAAAAAGAATTTAATCAACTTACCGAAACTGAGGTAGAGGCGATTGAGAGCAAGCGGGATGAGGTTTTTCAAGGTAACGAATGAAAAATCATTTAAAGCAATCCTGAATCTTTTACTCTTGTTCTTAATTCTTCAAGAGTAGGGATGTCCTTTGGCGTTTCACAGGTCACTGTAGTGGTCTAATAGCACCGGACACTTTAATAAGAGATAATAATTATCAA
>CAZHYX010000448.1:0-2099 GCA_964536675.1 uncultured Flavobacteriaceae bacterium | reverse complement strand
GGTATAAATCTACCATTTTCATCTACTTCAGGATCTCCAAAGGCATCTCGTGAAAACCCATTGACATCCTTTATTTTTATTTGTCCTGGAAAAAGATCGGGTTGAGCAGCTACTGTTTCACCCGTTTGCATAATACCATCAGACAAATAAGAATATTGGGCACGAATAGGATCTTGTTCACTTTGGTAAATTGCGGGTTTAAAATCTGGAGCTCTTTCTTTCCATCTATCTTTAAACTTTGAATATGTCAAGGTACTTCTCCATTTGAAATTTTCGTTATCTACATTTAACGTATTTAGAGTTAACTCTACTCCTTTACTCTGTGTACTACCAACATTAGCCCAAACTGTATTTACTTCATTGTAAGAATTAATAGGGTTTAATGTCAATAAATCAGAAATTTCTTTGTTATAAACTTCAATGGAACCAGAGACCCTGCCTGAGTAAAATTCAAAGTCAAGCCCAATGTTAGTTTCCTTTGTGGTTTCCCATTTTAAATCAGGGTTTTCCAATCTAGATGCAAACACTCCAATTAATATTGATTAATAGGGTTTAAGTATGCTGGCTGTGCAAAGAATGCTGCAAAAGCACTTCCTCCAATATCGGCATTACCGGTTTCTCCATAACCAACTCTAAATTTTAATTGAGAAATTTTATCATTTAAATTATTCATAAATGATTCTTCAGCCATGTTCCAACCTATTGCAACAGAAGGAAATAATCCGTATTTATTATTTTTTGCAAAAACACTTGCTCCATCTCTACGTATTGTAGTAGTTAATATATATCTATCCTTATAAACATAATTTAATCTACCAAAATAGGAGATAAAATTATTTTCAGATTTTGTTGAACTCAATACTCTAGTTCCAGCTCCGGCATTCATATTGTTCCATAGAAATGCATCTGTTATAAAATCGCTATTCCCAATAGAAGCTCCTTCAAATTTGAATTTTTGTTGTGAATACCCTAATAATACATTTAAGCTATGATCATCACCAATAATATTTGTATAATTTAACGTAAAATCAAATAGTTTATCATTTTTTTTCTGAGTTGCAATTGATGCTTTACCATTCTCTAAATCGCCCCATAAAGTAGTTCTAGGTAAATATGTATTTCTACTGCTATTCCCCTGATCTAATCCAGCTTGAAATCTAGCTGTTAAGCCGGTAAATGGTCTTAATTCAAGAAAAAAATTGGTAAGGGTTCTGTCTATTAACCCTTCATCAGAAATTGTAAGAAGTGAATAAGGGTTTGGCTCAAGAGCATTGTCTGGATTTATGGGATAGTTTCCAAATTCATCAATTGCATCAATATGTGGCCCATACTGTAAGGCTGATCTTATTATTCCAGAATTTTCAAATTGATCACCTCCCAATTGGCTATTCTGGTTGTTAATTCTACTTATAGTCATATTCATACCAAAATTAATGACTTTATTAATTTTTTGATCTAAATTAAACCTTACAGAAGATCGCTCAAAACCTGAATTTTTAATAACCCCTTTGTGTTCATACAAGTTTCCAGACAAAAAATATTTCGTTGATTCTGTACCCCCTCTTAATGAAATGTTATGTTGCTGAATACTTCCATCTCGAGTAACTAAAGAAAGCCAATCTGTACCTTTACCTGCATTTCTAATTTGATTATCAGAATAGAATCTAGAAAACGGGATTCCGTTTACAGGGTCTGCTATCGCCTCTTCTAACGTTCTATTGCTATAAGGAAAAACTCGATTAATAAATGTCCAATTTTCATATGCAGCATCGTTTCTTAATTGCATCCATTCGGGTAAGCTCAACACATCAAAACTATCATTATAAGCTTGAAAGGAATATGAAGATGAATAATCTACTTGCACTTTTCCTGTTTTACCCTTTTTAGTTGTAATTAAGATAACTCCATTTGCAGCTCTTGCACCATAAATTGATGTAGCACTAGCATCTTTTAATACTGCAATAGATTCAATATCATTTGGATTAAAAGAATTCAAGATTCCTTGTGTACCACCATCGTAACGATTTCCACTATTTGGTTGCTGAAAATCTGAAATAGGAAAACCGTCAATCACAATCAAGGGTTGATTACTGGCATTT